>CBDTUG010000255.1:0-3985 GCA_965363555.1 uncultured Thermoanaerobaculia bacterium | reverse complement strand
TTCTTTATAAAGAAATATGACCAACCGCTTTGCCCTAAATGTGTTTCTCTTCGTACCTTTTTGCGCCTTTTTGTGGCTATTTTCTCCTCTCGGCGGCTTTACTGTCGAATTTTACAGGCGCCTCAGTTGATTGCTACCAAACCGTCTCAGGTGGTTCAAAAGTCGGCATGACGCCCTCGAGAACGCGGATGACGTCTCGGGCAATGGTGCGTTCTTCGTTGGTTGGCACGACCAGGGCCTTGACCTTTGAGTCTTCGGTCGAGATGAAGCTCTCACCGCCCTCATGGGTCAAGTTGCGCTCCTCACTGAATTCCAGGCCCATCCATTCCATGTTCTCCATGGCCAGTCGGCGGACTTCGCTCGAGTTTTCGCCGATACCACCGGTGAAGACTACGGCGTCGGCGCCGCCGAGACTCGCAGCGTACGCGCCGATGTACTTCCGTACTCTGTATGAGAACATGCGGAAGGCGACGTCAGCCCTTTGGTGGCCTGCGGCCCGTGCCTCCTCGATCTCGCGCATGTCCGATGAGATGCCGGAGACGCCATAGAGGCCGGAGTGTTTATTCATCATCGTATTGATCTGGTGAAGGGTCAGCTCCTCCATCGCCATCAGCCAGGGCACGATGGCCGGGTCCATATCCCCGGTCCGGGTTCCCATGAGGAGCCCCTCGAGAGGTGTGAATCCCATCGAAGTGTCGATGCTCTTACCGTGGTCAATCGCGGCAACCGATGCCCCGTTTCCGAGGTGGATAGTGATCAAACGAAGATCGCAGAGTTCTCGCCCGAGGATCTGGGAGGTTCTGAAGGAGACGTAGCGGTGGGAGGTGCCGTGAAATCCGTATTTGCGCAGGGAATGTTTCTTGTAGAGCTGGAACGGGATCCCATAAAGGTAGGCGTGTGGCGGCATCGTCTGGTGAAATGCCGTGTCGAAGACGGCGATATGGGGCACATCCGGTAGAGTGTGGTGGGCCGCATAGTAGCCGCGCAAATTTGGCGGGTTGTGAAGTGGCGCCAGGACCGAGCACTGCTCGATCTGGTGAACGACATCCGGCGTAATCAAGACCGATGATGCAAATGCTTCGCCGCCGTGAACCATTCGGTGGCCGACAGCTTCGATTTCGTGAACATTGCTCAGGATTCCGACTTCCGGGTCGATTAGGGTGTTCATGGCCCAATTGATCGCCGCCCGATGTTCCAGGATTTCACGATAGGCCTGGTACGGTTTGCGTCCGGGGACGGTGATGACCAGGCGAGAATCGGACATGCCTATTTTTTCGACCTGGCCGACCGCCAGCGTCAGGTCCTCGGATTTGTTGATGCGCTCCAGATCAGTCTCGATGACCTGAAATTTAACGGACGATGATCCGCTGTTGAGGACGAGAATTTTCATCGTTGGCTCCTTGGCCTCAGGCAAGTCCCGGTTTGTCGTCTTCCAGCCGGTCGAGCCGGCGCCGGTTGACGTCATAGGTAAAGAACCCCTGGCCAACCTTGGCGCCCACGAGGCCCGCCCGGACCAAACGCTTGAGAAGCGGGCACGGGCGGAATCGGGGTTCCCCGCTCTCATGGTGCATGTGCTGCATCCAGTTGAGCACCCTGTCCAGACCGACTCGATCCGACCATTCCAAGGGACCGGTTCTGAAGTCGTACCCGAGTTTGAGGGCCAGGTCGACATCGGCCGCCTCGGCAACGCCTTCCATGACGATGTGCATCGCCTCGTTGACCATGGGAAGGACGACGCGCGTTGTTACAAAGCCCGGCATCTCAAAGACCTTGATCGGCACCTTGCCCAGCAGACGTGCGAAGTCGATGGCTTTTTCCAGGGCCTCGTCCGAGGTCACCTGACCTCGAACCACCTCGACCATCCGCGTCGTCGAGACCGGGTAGATGAAGTGCATGCCAAGAATCCGTTCGGGTTGGGTCGTCTTGGCGGCCAATTCGGTGATCGACAGGGTCGAAGTGTTGATGACAATTGGGTTTTCGCGGCCCATACGCCGGTCCAACTCGATGAGGATCTGGCTCTTGAGGTCGAAGTCTTCCTGGATTGCCTCGATCGCCAGATCACACTCCGAGACACAGTCATACTGTGTGACCCATCGGATCCTCGAGAGCATGACCTTTTTGTCGGCAGTTGTGATGCCGAATCGGGCGATCTCATGATCCAGGTCCCGCACCAACTCGGCCTTGGAGGTCTCGGCCGCCTCCATCGAGATCTCTTTGACGCAGACATTGAGGCCCTCTTGGGCCACTGTGGCGGCGATGGAGCGACCCATCATGCCGCCGCCCATTATTGCGACGTCGTGCAGTTCCCAGCTCATGGGCGGAGTGTACATCAAGAGAGCCAGGATGTGCAGAAATTCACAAGCGAGATATTTCAAAGGTTCCAGTTTCGAGTTTCAAGTCCCAGGTTCTTTCGGCGCCCTTCACTCAGCCTGTCGCGTTTGAAGATTCTGGTAATTCCCGTATCATATGCGCCGTGAGACGTTTCGTATTCTTTGCTGTCGTTGTATGCGTTGTGGTTCCTTCTCTCCTGTGGGGAGGCGAACCCAGGCCCTTCCCCGATGTCGAGTTTCACTCGTTGGATGGGAAAGAGAGCGTCAGAATCGAAAATTTTCGGGGCCAGCCCGTCCTGGTGACCTTCTGGGCCAGTTGGTGTGGTCCCTGCCGGGTAGAGCTTCCGGAGTTGGTCGAACTGGCCCGAGAACTGAAGGATTCCGGCCTGGTCTTGCTGGCGGTCAATGTCGACTCGTCGGCTGCTGCCGGGCTACGATTTATGGAGACGTACGGCATTGATGTGCCGGCTTTCAGGCTCAACGACCGCGACCAGGCCATGATCGGAGTCCGGAGTTTGCCGACCACGGTTTTGTTGGACGGCGAGGCGATAGCGGTACAGGCATTCACCGGCTATTCGCCGACGGTTGTTGATACCATTCGGCGTCTGGTCGAAGGCATGACCCCAGCCGCCGATGGTTAGAGGCAGACCATGGGCGTGAGCGGTAGGCACTCTCGAACGGTCCTGGTACTGATCCTGTTGGCTGCGGCCTCAAGTATTGGATGGAGCGCCCGAACGACCCGTCATCTCGCGTGGTCCTCTGTTGATTTCTTTCCGCCTGACCTGGCCCGGCAAATTCGTCTGCACCATCGTCGTTTCGACGCCGGAATCAAGAGGGGCCTGGCAGCGCCGCCTGCCTGGAGAGCCGCCCAGCCGGGCCGGTTGTCAGAGGCGCTGGTGGCATCGGCCAATCAGTGTGCTCAGGGGCTGAGTCGCCCGATCCCCTTGGAGGATCTGGTTGAGGAACTGGGAGTATTGGCCGTTCGTGTGATTGACGCCAACGACCCGTTAGCTGTTGTGCACGATGACCCGAGGGAGGCTCGCTACGCCCAGGCCTACCAGGATTACGTTGACTTGGTTCTCGGGCGGGTCCGGCTGGTCTATTACGGCCCGGATTTTGACCTCGCAAAAAGGGATGATGTCGGAGGCGTGATTGACCTGGCATTTGACCGAGGCCGGGAACTCTATCCCTTTGTCGGGGAGGAGTTCTATCGAACCGGGTCCTTTCGCAGTTGGAAAACATTCGACGATCGATCTGTGGCTTTCGGTGTTGCCGGGGTCGCCTTGTCACGTGCCCTGACCGACTTTGCCAATATTGGTGCGTGGGTTTGGGCCGGCGGAGGAGGCTTCGTGCCGGCGCCGAGACCAACGCCGAGAGGACACCGGGGTCCGACCGTTACCCTGGCGCCCAAACTGGGCAGAGGCTTCGAGAGCCAGCACAAACCCAACCGAGGCGCCTCCGCGATGGGCACCGGAGGTATAGGCCTGCCGCCACGATAGCTATTAGCAACTCCCACCCAGACAAAGCGAAAATGCGAACCGGGATCCTCCAGAAGACGATTAACACAGAGGACACAGAGGAACACAGAGGAGAGTCCCAGCAGGGTCGTCAGTTCCGTCCGGCGCGCGGACTTCGTCCGCTATGGTCTCAAAGAG
>CBDTUG010000254.1:0-3986 GCA_965363555.1 uncultured Thermoanaerobaculia bacterium | reverse complement strand
CCACGATGTCGAAATCCCCCTCGCCGACGTCATAACCTGCGAGAACGTCCATCAGGGCATCGGGGTACCAGGTGTTCCGGTCTGAGGAGAGACCACGCCAAATTTTATTGGATCTTGCAGAGCCGAGCACGTTTTCGTCGAGCGGCGTCCAGTTCGCCTGGATGCGGATCACCAACGGCGACGTGATCTTCCGACTCCAGATGTCCACCGCAGCCTGGAAGGTGTTTTGCGCCTCGGTGGAAAACTCGGTGTAGGTCACCTCAAAAGTTGCCGTGGCGGCCTTTGCGTCGTTCACCCTCGGCGGAATGTAAACCCGTTCGCTCACACCCTTGTCACGGATCACGAGGGTGGCCCCTGCACGCTGCTCCAAATCTAAGGCTCCCGCTATTCCCGATACGCCGATCAATACCACGAAAAGAACCACAAGGGGTTTTTGGAACGACATCTTTCCTCCTATTCGACATCTCCGATCCACTCTGCGAGATCTCGGAGTTTGGCGGGGTCCTGCACAACGACGTAGTCTCCGCCGACTTTGAGAATTCCCGATTCTTCCAGCTTTTTGAAAGTCCGGGAAAGGACCTCCGGTGCGGTTCCACATTGCGCGGCGATCAGATGTTTTGGTGCGCCCAGGTTCACGGTCTCTCCGGGTGAGGGCAACACTCCGCCGGTTCTTGAAAAGAGGTAGACTGCCAGACGTTCCTCCACCCTCCGCTGGGTCAGAAGCTGGAGTTTGCCGGCCAGGCGGCGAGTCCACATGGCCATCGAGGCCAACATCGCCAGGCCCAACTCGGGCCGGGTCTGCAACAGGGCCAGTAAACGCTCACGAGGCAGTCGCCAGCACTGCGACGGTTCGATGGCTTCCGCCGTCGCGGGATAGGTTCCGGCCCCGAAAAGGGCGGCTTCGGCGAAACTCTGGCCCGGTTTGACCAGGTGGATCAGGAGTTCACGGCCCTTTTCTGAGTAGCGCACCAATTTCATGCGCCCTTCAAGCAGCGCAAAGATCGCGTCGGCTTGTGCGCCCTCGTGGAAAAGCACCTGGTTTTTCTTCAGGCGAACATGAGAACCGGCCGCGATCACTTCTGTCCGATCCTCCTCTTTGAGGTGGGTCAGCAGGGCTACATCGGCAAATATACTTCTTTCCACGGTAATTCATCATAACCGCTACCGCGGGGGCTGGTATTCCATGCCCGGCTTTGCCGGGTCGCTGTCAGCCTTCAGCTATCAGCTGAAAACTACTCCTCCGCAGGCGCCATACCTCCGATGTGGGAGTAGAGCGGCGAATTCATCTCCTGGATGCGATGGTTGTACTCCTGCTCGGAAATATCGTTGTGCCAGTAGCCTGTCACGCGGAAGCCACCAACGATGACGACCCACAGGCCGACCGCAAGGGCGACCGTGGTCACCGGCCTCATCCAGCGCTGCCACCCTCCGAAGACGCGAGGAGCCCGTATGGTGAGGCAGCCCTCGACCGGGCAGGAAACGACACAATCCTGGCAGCTGGTGCACTCGATCGACGAGACGCGGCCAAGCTGATGCACCGGCAGTCGGGCCGGGCATACCGCCGTGCAGGCCCGGCAGTCGGTGCAGATGTCAGCGTCCCGGCTGACCTTGAAGATCGCGAACCGCCCGAGCACGCCGACAAGGGCGCCGTAAGGGCAAAGATAGCGACACCAGAGGTCCCTGACGAAGACCGAGCCAACGACCAGGATGGCGAGCACAACGATCGTCGTTGTACTCGGGGGGGCAAAGAAGGCCCACATCTTGGCATCGACGACCTTGGCGTAGGGGCTCTGCAGGAACGCCTCGATCTCATGCGGCGACATGGCAAACCACACCGCCCAGCCGAAGAAACCGAAGAGTAAAAACTTGAGGCTGCGAAGCGGAATGTCCAACCATTTGGGCGGAGTCAGGCTTCGTCCGACCATGTGAATGCCCAGACGCCCCAACCACTCCGACACCAGTCCGACTGGGCACAAATGGGAGCAGAAACTCTTGGCGACGACCACAGACATGACGCAGATCCCAAGGAATATTGCCAAGCCGGCGGGGTGGATTGGGTCGATCTCGCCGGTGTAGAGCAGGTGTCGGGTCGCCATCATCCCATCGATAGGGAGAAACCCTTCAGCGCCTGGGGGTCTGGATACCGACGGCAATTTCCCGTTCAGATGGGCTGTGACCCATAGAGTGAATTGAATGCCGATGGCGACGATGACCAGGGTCATCACCACCTGTACCCATCGCCGTGCCGGCAGAACGCGAGCGAGCTTCATATGCCCTCCACCCGGGGATGATGCCTGAATTTCAAAAAAATGCCATTGATCGAGGTCAAGGAGTACACTGCACCGCCGGGAGGAATTATGAAGGAAAACGGGACTGTTTTGGTTGATGGACGAACGATACGAATATCAGATGTCGAAGCCGTGGCTTTGCACGGCGCGCCCGTTCGCCTGGAGCCCGAAGCCCGGACACGGATCGCGGCATCGCGGCAGGTGGTCGAAGATATTCTGGCCTCGGGCGAGGTGATGTACGGCATCAATACTGGCTTCGGCAAACTGGCCGAGGTCCGTATCGCTGACGACCAGCTGGCCCAACTGCAGCTCAATCTTGTTCGTTCCCATTGCTGTGGGGTTGGCGAACCCTTTTCCGAGCCAATCGTCCGTGCCATGCTGTTGCTCAGGGCCAACGTTTTGGCCACAGGTCACGCCGGCTGTCGACCGGTCGTCGCCGAGCGGGTCCTCGATCTGTTGAACCATCGAATTCACCCGATTGTGCCAAGCCAGGGTTCGGTCGGCGCGTCGGGCGATTTGGCGCCGTTGGCGCACTTGGCACTGGTTCTTATTGGTGAAGGCGAAGCTCTCGTCGACGGGGAACGACTCTCAGGCGGTGAGGCATTGGGCCGGGCTGGTCTCGAGCCACTGGTTCTCGAGGCCAAAGAGGGGTTGGCGTTGATCAACGGCACCCAGGCCTCGGCTGCGGTAGGCGCCCTGGCCTTCGCCCATATCCGGCGTCTGGTTGATGCGGCCGATGTCGTTTGTGCCCTGTCCCTCGACGCCCTCGCCGCCACCGACGCGGCATTCGAACCAGCGGTCCACGAAGCACGGCCCCATCCGGGGCAGGGTCAAAGCGCCAAAAATCTAGCTCGTCTGCTCATGGGTTCCCAGATCCGCCTTTCCCACTCAGACTGTGCCCGCGTCCAGGACGCCTACTCCCTCAGGTGTTCTCCGCAGGTTCACGGCACGGCGCGCGATACGCTGGATCATGCATGGAGAGTCCTGGAGATCGAACTGAACTCGGCGACCGACAACCCGATGGTCTTCCCGGACGGTCGAGTGATTTCCGGCGGCAACTTTCACGGTGCTCCGATCGCGGCAGTGTTTGACTTTCTGACGATCGCGATGGCCGATGTGGCTTCGATTTCCGAACGTAGGCTGGCCCGGCTGGTCGATGCCTCGCTGTCGTACGGTCTGCCGGGATTTTTGACCGAAAATGCTGGGCTCAATTCAGGCTTCATGATGGTCCAGGTCTCGGCCGCGGCCCTCGTCAGTGAAGCAAAAACTCTGGCCCACCCGGCATCGGTCGACTCGATCCCAACATCGGCTACCCAGGAAGACCACGTCTCGATGTCCACCTGGGGCGCGCGAAAGATGGACAATGTCGCCACAATTCTTCAGGACGTCCTGGGCATGGAGTACCTGGCTGCCGCCCAAGGCATCGAACTCAGACGTCCACTGCGGTCTTCGGTGGCCCTGGAAAAGGCGATTTCCCGGCTGCGTGAGGTTGTGTCACACCTCAAAGACGATCGTTACATGGCCGGCGACATGGCGACGGCATCCCGATTGGTCGAAACTCTGGCTTCGACCGAACCCTGATTAGCCGAGTCTGTTGGATAATTCACCACAGAGACACAGCTCGGTCCCTAGCCCGTTCCCATCCGGAAACCCCGGATGGGGACTGCGTGGTTCCCGAGGCGGAAACGAGCAATTTTT
>CBDTUG010000253.1:0-3991 GCA_965363555.1 uncultured Thermoanaerobaculia bacterium | reverse complement strand
CTCGCGGCATTGCCGTTGGCATTTGTGGTCGTCTTCAACCCGTGGCTTGCGCACCCCTTTGCCGGCCTTGCGACCGGCGCCCAGACCTATTGGCGAGTTTTCTGGCTGGTGCCGGCGCCGGCACTGCTCGGAATCGTAGCCACCTCGCCGTTGGCGCTCCGTCGTTTACCTCGGCTGGTCCGGATGGCTGGTGCGGCGGTGGTAGTTGCAGCCTGTGCGTTGACAGTGCCGGACATTCAGCTCACCAGTGCGGCCAATTACGTAAGGTTCGCCCCTTTCGAGCTGAAGGTCCCGGTCCGAAGAGGGCAGGTTGGCCAGGCGGTGTCCCGGCTCGGACCTCCCGGCTCCCTGGTGCTGGTCCCGCGATCGCTCGGCCCATGGGTGACGATCTGGCCAGACCACCCGTGTCCAGTGATAGTTCGCAGGGACTACCTCCACTTCGGTGATCTTCAGGAAAAGCAACGGCGGCTCTTCATGACCGACTGGGTTTCGGGGGTTGCCGGATCGGTCGCGGACCGCCCCCGTTTCCTCGAAGGTCTCGATGTCTACCGTCCAACCGTAGTCTGCCTCCCCCGGAGACATCCGGATCATCAGTGGTGGGTGGAGCAGGCGAAATCACGCGGCTATGTTCTCGAACAGACGATCGGCCGGAACGAACTCTGGGGGCTGCGCATCGGCGACCGCAGTAGATCACCGGAGAGAGGGTTGGGTTCAGATTGAAAATGGAGGCATCGGATGCAATCAGTTCTCGATCGTAAGCTTTTCTTCGTCAAGGAACATACCGGGATTTTCAAAGCCGCCAACAGCTACGACGTCTTCGACCCGGAGAGCAATCAGTTGATTCTGGAGTGCCGGGAGGACAGCCTGGGTTTCCTTACCAAAATGCTCAGGTTCACCGACTGGAAGACAATGACTCCTTTTGACGTGAAGATACGAACACCGGACGGGCAGCAAGTGGTCCGTGTGAAGCGCGGCGTCTCCTTGTTTCTTTCCAAGGTTCAGGTGTTTGATCAACACGACATGATGGTGGGAGGTTTCAAGCAGAAGTTTTTCTCCAGCGGCGGCAAATTTGACGTGCTCGATTCGCAGGACAATCCCCTGTGCAGCCTCAAGGGCAAATGGACAGGATGGGATTTCCGATTCATGGGAGGTGACACCGAGTACGGCCACGTGTCGAAGAAATGGGCAGGCATGGGTAAGGAGCTCTTTACGAGCGCCGACAACTACATGCTCGAGATTTCGGATCTGGTGCCTCAGGGAGATCCGCTGCGCTGTCTGATCCTCGGCGCTGTGATGTGCATCGACATGGTGCTCAAGGAGAAGTAGGGCACGAGACCCGCCGGCAGCAACCCCGTTGCCGTTGCGGTCCTATTCCGGGGTTGATCCGCTCACGTGACGCCGCGGACCACGCAGATGTGACGCCGATCTCGAATCCAATGAGAAATATTGGGATTACTGCAACCAGTGTCCGACGGCGACACCGACAAAGGTGGCCACTGCATATCCCAGAGTTCCACA
Organism: uncultured Thermoanaerobaculia bacterium; assembly: GCA_965363555.1. Classification (GTDB taxonomy): domain Bacteria; phylum Acidobacteriota; class Thermoanaerobaculia; order Thermoanaerobaculales; family Sulfomarinibacteraceae; genus DAOWGJ01. The sequence goes on along the minus strand of CBDTUG010000253.1, from coordinate 2,473 downwards.
AAGGATTGCCGGTATCACCAAGGCCTGCCAGCGTCGTGCAACCGCCATGGCGGCAGCGGTGGTCGGCCCGCCCATATTGGCGTTCGAGGCGATCACCATTTCCGCAAGATCCACTCGAAGGGCCTTGGCGGCGATCAGCAGAAAGACCAGGTGAATCGTCAGAATCAGGGCTGCAAAAAGGAAGAGCACCGGCCCCACCCGGAGGACAGTCCCTACGTGGGCACTGGCGCCGATCACGGCGAAAAACACATGCATCAGGAGGTTCCCGAGGTCGGAGGCGCCGCCGAGAGACCCCACTCTTTGTGGGAGCGCTGTGGCGAGGATGACGGTGAAGGCCGTCAAGAACAAGATCCCGCTACCTGCCACGCCAGCGAAGTCCTGGCACCAGAAACCCAGGGCACAAATTACGGCAGACAATGCCAGGGCCGTGGCCATGCCGAGCAGGGTAGGAGTGGGGCCGGAGGTGTACTCTCCGACCTCGTCCTCTCCGGCATCTGCCGTCACACGACGCTCTCCGATCCACCGACGCAATCGAGCGGATGACGGCAGAGCAAACAGCACCAGAAAGTACAAGGCCATTACAAGGTTGTCGGCAGCAAACCCTGCCGTCAGAAGGTCGGAGTTGTGGAGGCCGAGAGCCTCAGAGGTTGCAACGAAGTTCATCGATCCGCCGACATAGGTCGCGCAGAATATGCCTGCCAGTTTCCATCCCTCCTCGCCGAGTGGGATGGCGTGGTAGGCGACGATCGTGCCGATAATCGTTCCCACGCCCCCTGCCAGAAAGGCCAGCAAAGTTGGTCCGGCTTCCTTGATGATCCTTTTGAGATCGGCCTGGAACAGAAGGAGGGGAATGGCCAGCGGTACCAGATACGACCAGACGATCCCGAAGGCGGGGGCGTTCACGGGAATGATGCGGAAGTTTGAGAGCACGAAGCCCGCGCCGATTGCGAGTACCGCGCCAGAGAGTTTGGAACCCCAGCGTGTGCCCTCCGCCCACAGACCGAACGCTCCGCAACTCAGGAGAGCCGCCCACATCGCCCAATGATTTTCGGGTGCAATCAATGTATTCATGGTCTGGCAGGGTAGTAGGCCCGGCGGGTGGCGTAAAGGGACAGTGGAAGAACGCGGTGATCGCCAAGTATCGATGCCCGGCCATTCCCAACTTCAGATTGGGCTATCGGCTGGTAACTTCGTACTGAGCCAGTAAATCTAGAATTTTCTTCAGGTTTGTCGTTTCGACATGGACCTCGCCGGAGTAGGCGTCCGATACGTGGATCTTCCAGAATCGTTTGAGAGCGTGTGTCATCGTACTCATTCCTGCGGGCCAAGCCCCCGATGGATGCGGGCTTCCTAAGATCCCAAAGCCTGGTTCCAGGTTTGCGAACCTATCCTGATCTCCTCCCCAGTTAACGGTGCCATACCTGCGGAACTACGGACCTATGCTGGCACCCGTGATCAGCGATTCGTCATGATCAATGATCGACAGTGTCGGATGTGTCTGATCTGGCACGGACGAGTGGCACCTATTCCAGCTCCCGGGTCCAACCGACCACCAGGTTGAGGGCAGTCGAGTGCGCGTCTTTGCTGTTGATCACTGCCAGTATCTTCTGTCCGTCAGGAGCGACAGAGAATTTTGCGCCGCTGTCGGTCGATATACCCAATGTCATCCGGAGCTCCTCGGCACCGATCGAAAAAGACGCGCCGCGGCCGTCGACGGACACGGACTTCAGCGGGCCGTTCTCCTCCTGGAAGAAGATCTCGCGACCATCAGCCCGCCACTCGAACCACGTGCCGGAGTTTCTCGACACTTGCCAGCGGCGTCCCGGGCCGGGGAATGGGGTCACGTAGACCTCCCCCCGGCCGGACTCCTGAGACCAGTAGGCGAGCCAACGCCCGTCGGGTGAAAACCTGGCGGCGGCGCCCGCGGTCTCGGTCTGGTAAAAGAGCTCGGCGCTCGGTCCGCCCTCGAGGTCGAGGATCCACAGATCGGGGTCCAACTCCTGTCCCGGCTGATTGAACGCGATGAAGCGGCCGTCGGGAGACCAGCTGTTTGGAAAGATGTCGACGTCTGCCGAGTACAAGAGGGCGACGTCGCCAAGGCCGGCGACCGGTTTTCGGTAGATGGCGCGTGTCCCGCTCCGTCGTGAGGCGAAGACCAGACTTTTTCCGTCGGGGGACCACACCGGGTAGCTGTCGTTCGCCTTGTCGAAGGTGAAGCGGCTGCGCAACCCGCTCTCCAGGTCTACGAGCCAGATGTCCTCCTTGCCGGTCAGAGTGTCGAGGATGACAACCGCGGCTGTACTGCCGTCCGGCGAGAGGACCACGTGCTCGTAGACGGCCTCGTCCCCGATCTGACCGGTGGATAGGCCGTTGCGGTCGATCCATTGGAGTCGACGGCCGACCTCCCGGCCGCCCGTCTGGTATACGAGCACCCCGTTGTCCGTGGCCGAGAATACGCCCGCGCCGGTGAGCG
>CBDTUG010000252.1:0-4000 GCA_965363555.1 uncultured Thermoanaerobaculia bacterium | reverse complement strand
ATTGTCATCACCGCCGGCGAAGATGAGGAATCGCGGCACATTCGCATGATCGAACGCAGGGCTATCAAAGAATCCCGTTGATATTGAGGCCTCTAGACCCGATACTGCGCCGTCATGCCTGACATCAACGTAACCTGTCCCCACTGCGATCTCATCATCGAAGCCGATCGGGAGCCACGTCGTGCCTTCCCCGATCACACTGTCGACCGAGATCACGCCCTGATGTTCTTCGATGATTCGATGAGCTATCGACAGCCCCAGCCCCGTGCCGCCTCGGGCTCTCTTGGTCGTAAAGAAGGGATCGAAGATGTTCTTGGCAGTCGACGGGCTCATTCCCGAACCGTTGTCCTCAACCCGGGCAATAAGGTACTGCCCATCCATTTCCGACGAGACTCTGATCAGTCCCCGTTGATCAGCCGGCATCGCCTGGCTGGCGTTGATGATCAGATTGATGATCACCTGTTCCAACTTCTGGGCATTGCCCTCGAAGGTCGGAAGATCCGGCGCGAGATTCAGCTGGATGTCGGCAAACTTGTGAACCTGGTTGTGGACCAGACGGGCACTCTCATCGATGACGTTGTTGATGTCGACGGCCTCGGCCAGTAAGCCCTCATCCTTGCGGGCGAAGGACTTCAGGCTCTGAACGATCCTCTTGATCCGTTCAGACCCGTTGGCCATATCGTCGACCAGGGTCAAAACGTGCTGTCGGAAGAAGGCGTATTTCAGTCTGGCGATCTTGAGATCCGGATGTTGTGTCTGATATTCATCGACGATCGGCAGGATGTCGTCCAACGCCTGTTTGATGATCTTGATATTGCCCCTGATGAACTGGTTGGGGTTGTTGATTTCGTGGCCGATTCCGCTGACCAATTGCCCCAGGGAGGCTAACTTGTCCGCCTGCTGCAACTGCTGTTCGTAGACCTTCTTGTAGGTGATATCCCGGAAGAACTCGATGATGCCATCAATCTCGTGATCTTCGTTGAAAACCGGAAGAGCATGGACCTCGAAATATTTATCCCCGTGCTTTGCTTCGACGGTCACAGGGGCCCGTGTCTCGGAAATCTTGATCAACCGGCAATCCAGGCAGGGCGTATCCAGATCGAAAAGCGCCTTGTGACAGACCTGGCCGGCCATCTTTTCGCTCTGGTTGGTCATGACAACTTCGAGATCCTTGTCGATCAGGGCGACGGTATCCGGTATAGCCTGGAACATCGTTTTCAGGGTTCGTTTCGACTCGTCAAATCCCCTATGGGCCTGATCGAGGTAGGTGTTGACCTTGGCCAAGGTCTTGTGTTCCTTCTCCAATTCCCGGGTGCGTGCTTCAATCTGAAACTCGAGGCTCGAGACCTTTTTAGCCACCTCATCCAACTCCTCGGATTTGACCTCGAGGGTCGTCGCCAGGCTCTTCCGTTCGAGGGCGAGAATCAAGAACCGCGTGATCTCGTCCAACATTTTCTGTTCTTCAAGGAGTGGCTCAATCTCGGGATCGTCGTAGCCCACGACGATCATCCCGAGAGTTTCACCACGGACTTTCAGGGCGCTCTTCAAGGTGTTCCGACCCACCGGCTTTTCACCATATTCTTGTCCCTGATAAACCGACCAAATCCTGACAAGATCAGGAAATTGCATTCCTGTTGCCATGTATTTTGGAAAATCGGTAAAGAAATCGTCGATCGATTTCGAAACCTCGACCCACTCGGCCACCGCATAGAGGCAGGCCAGTTCCTTGGCCCGTTCCACTTTCTCCCAGTCGTCCTTCATGTTGAAGTCGGCAACATCCGTTGTCCTGTTGGACCTGAAGAAATACAAAGATCCGTCTTTGGTCTCGGAATAGTCGGCCCTGAACACGACGAGGGGGCTGTCGGTATCGGGTTTCCAGTAGACGACGACGCCCCGTTCACCCGAAGCGGCCTTGGGCATTGCCTCTCTGAATGCGACCAAAGCCTCGCCGTTGAACAGATCACTGAGTTCGGTGCAACCCTCGCTCCCGTCATCGGAACAACCGCATTCGGACGCAAGACCTTTACTGAGGAGCCGGATTTTTTCTTCTTCGTCCAGAATCAGAAGGAGCTCAAAACTCCCGCCGAGAAGCTCGATCAAACTTTCAGCTGAAAGCCTAGGCTGCATGTCTCACCCTTTTCACACCCTCGCGCCGACCCGGTAGTGTTGCAGACCGACCTTGAGTTTTTCGCTTCGATATCGAGCGGTCACCGAATAGGCAGGTAACACCGGGGCTGCCTGGGCTTCAACGTCGGCGACCACCAGACGTCCCTTTCCGTCCCACGAACGCTCTTGCCCGGTGTTCCACAGCAGATCCAGGGCATTCGCCGGGTTGTCTCGAACTGTTTGATCCAGTTTCGCCGCGAGGCCGTCGAAATCCTGCCCGACGGCGAGCCCCATTTCCGTCGCTATTCCGACCAGCACTTCCCAACTCTTGACACCGCCCGGGGTCTCAACCGCCGGGTTGAAGGAAACGACCTCACCCTGGAAGTTGCACCGGCTGCCTTCACTCTCGAGGAAGGTGCTGCCTGGAATGGCAACGTCAGCAAACTGGGTCGTCTCGGTCTGGGCCCAATCGACGGCTGCGAGGAATTCAATGCCTCCGAAATACGACGCCGTTCGATCGGTGGCCATCGGGTCCTCACCGAGGATGAGGGCCGCCTTGATTCGTCCGTCTTTCAGCATCGCCAAGAGGTCTTTTCGCGAACGGGCGCCTGCGATCCCGTTTTTCACCGGCACACGCCCTGCCTGGAAGAGTGGATCGGCGCCGCAAACTTCGACTCCAGCGCCGTTGGCCGCCAGAGACGGCAGGATCAGATCGCTGCGCACGCCGCGGGCCCTCAGCAACAAGGTCAGATTGGCCATCACCTGGACATCGCCGGGCGCCATGTCGTGGGACCGATCGGGGCTTGAGATAACGACGACTTTGCGGGCGCCGGCCACCATTGTTGCTGCAGCCTCGATTCGCCCATCAGCAACACCTGTGACCATTTCCATCTGCGAACTGTCATAAGGGTTGGCATCCGATAGGAATTCTTCGCCTCCGTCCATCTCGGCGATGGCATCCCTGGGGAAGAAACCCTCGTCGATCAGGCGTTGGATCAGGCCATTCCACATCAGGGCTGCCCGGCCACGCATAGGATCGAGCGACAGCGTGGCCACGTCGTCCAACGCGTTTTTTGCCGACCCGGTGACGATCAACTGAGTCCCGCCATCCTTGACCGCGTCTATGATCTCCATGCTGAGGATCAAGAGTTCATCCTGGGGATCAAGGTTGTTGCAGATGATCAGATCGGCATCGGAGATCACCGATCGATCCGCGGTCGACGCCGTAAAACCAAAGGATGAATCCAGAACCCCAGAGCAGACACCGGTTTCCAACAGGGCAATGGAACCGATGTTATTGGTGCCCAGACCCTCCCGGGCGATCCTGCCGGCCAGGTACATCTCCTCGTTGCTGAGGTCGGGATAGAGAAAGACCGCGACGTTTTCGGGGCCGTACTGCTCGGCGGCCGTCTTCAGACCCATCGCGGCCAACTTGTAGGCTTCCTTGTGACTCAAAGGGCTGTGAACCATGCCCTCTCGTCGTTGGGGCTCGATCAGCCGCGTGCTTTTGATGAAAAGCTCCGCGCAGAATCGCCCGTCGTGGCAAAGATAATCGCCCGCCACACCGGAGGGCCCGATGTAGTAGCCGCCCTCGGAGATCGTATTGACCGTAATTGGACAGGCGATCGAGCACAGGCCGCAGTGGCTCTGTTCCGGCGCTGCAGCCAGGGCAGCGCGGCTCTTGTAGGCGAACTTCGGAAGGATAGCCCCGGTCGGACAGGCATCAATGCAGTTGCCACACGCGATGCAGCTGGTATCCACCAAGGGATCGTTCATCGACGGACGCATTTCGGTCTTGAAACCGCGGTTGATCAATCCCAAAGCAGTGATCTGCAGTACCTTTTCACAAGTGCGGATACACCGGGCACAGAGGATGCACTTGTTTGGGTCGTAG
>CBDTUG010000251.1:0-4037 GCA_965363555.1 uncultured Thermoanaerobaculia bacterium | reverse complement strand
CACCCCTTTGAAAAGGCCGGGCCGCATATTGACAATGGTGCCTATCAGCAGGCCTCCGGCACTACCGCCCATGGCAAAGAGCTGATCCGAGGTCGTTATGCCTTTATCCACGAGGAACTGTGCACAATCGATGAAGTCGGTGAAGGTGTTCTTCTTGCGGAGTAATTTGCCGCCTTCGTACCACCGCCGGCCGTACTCCTGGCCGCCACGAACATGGGCGATGGCGAAGGTGAAGCCCCGGTCAAGCAGGCTCAGGCGGTCCGATCGAAAACTCGGGTCCATCGAATAGCCGTACGAGCCGTAGGCATAGAGAAGGAGAGGCTGTGGGCGGCCTTCGGAGTCTGCACGTCGGACCAGCGAAATCGGGACCTTGGAGCCGTCCCTGGAGGTGGCGTAAAGGCGTTCAGCAACATAATTTTCAGGATTGAACTCTCCGAGAACTTCGTCCCGCTTCAGGAGGTTGCGGGTCTTTTTCACCATGTCGAAATCGAAGACCGAATGGGGAGTGGTCAGCGAGGAGTAGTCGAAGCGAAGCATCGTTGTGTCGATCTCCGGATTGACGCCGATCCAGGCATCATAGGCGGCATCATCAAAATCCAGGAGGTACTCTTCCTCTCCTGACCAAGGGATCACCCGAAGTTGCTTCAGGCCGTCCTGACGTTGCGCAACGACCAGGTGGTCCCTGTAGATCTCGAATTTCTCAAGATAAGAATTTTCGGAATGGGGGATGACCTCTTCCCATCGAGATTGTTCGGTATCAACGACTGGTGTCGACATCAAGCGGAAATTAATAGAATCGGCGTTCGTTCGGATGTAAAAACGGTCCGCGAAATGATCGATTGAGTACTCGTGTCCGCGGTTCCTGGGCTGGAATATCGTGAATTGCCCTGTTGGGCTGTCGGCACTCAGGTATCGGGCTTCGTCGGACAGGGTTGAGGAACTGTGAATGATCAGGAATTCTTTTGACTTGGTCTTCTCAACCGAACAATTGAAAGTTTCGTCTTTTTCATCGAATACCAAAACGTCTTCAGCGGGACTGCTTCCCAGCACATGGCGATAGACCAGGTGGGACCTAAGAGTTTCCGGATCCTGCCTGGTGTAGAACACGGTGCGGTTGTCGTTGGCCCAGACGACGTTCCCCGTGACATCAGGAATGAGATCCGGGTAGAGTTCGCCTGTGTCCAGGTTCTTGAATCGGAGGGAGTAGAGCCGTCGTCCAACCGAGTCCTCCGCGAAGGCCAGGAGCGTGTTGTCGGTACTGATCTGAAGGCCCAGAACGGCAAAATACTCGTGGCCTTGGCTGAGTTCGTTAACGTTGAGGGTGACCTCTTCCTCAGCCTCCATGGATTCTGGCCGGCGGCAGTAGATCGGGTATTCCCCGTCGGATTCAAAGCGTTCGTAGTAAAAATAGCCGTTCTCAAAATAGGGAACGCTCTCATCGTCGGGTTTGATTCGACCTACGATCTCGTCCAAGAGCTCTTTTTGCAACTGCGCTGCATGCTCCAGAGCTGCAGCGGTGTATGCGTTCTCCGCCTCGAGGTAGTTGATGACCTCAGGGTTGTTCCGTTCCTTCAGCCAATAGTAGTCATCCACTCGATCGCTCCCGTGGGCGGTGAGCGTATGGGGAACTCTCTCCGCCATCGGTGGTTGGCCGGTATTCGATTTATTGCAGCCGCTGCTCGGAATACACAGCGTCACGAGAAAAAGTGCCATCGGGAACATAGCTTTTGACATTGAAACTCCCCTCGGTCCCATTTGACCGACTGTCGCAGTAGTCTACACCGACCTTGGAAGGGTCGGTTTTGCTACTCTAATGCTGGCGTTGCTGGCTTTTCAATTATGGTCATAGAAGATAGGGAGAGATCTCATGTCAATTCAACGTTTCAGTGTGGTTGTGATGGCTGTCGTACTGGCGTTTCTTGTGATTGCATCCTCGGGGTGGTCGACCGAGGTCACCGGTAATTTGAGTTTTAACGGTCTTCCGGTTGGCGACACCTTCCCGGAGATGGTGTACGGAGAGGTGAATGCCTACAACGTCGATACCCAACAACGAGCCTACGGGTCGGTTGATGCGGGCCAGGGGACCTTTGCGATAGAACTTGCTGACGGGACCTACAATATGAACGTAGTCCTGGGCGAGGACGAAGATACCGACTGGTTTTCTCAGCTTCCCGGGAACATCTGGGGAAACCAGACCGGCATCTCCGTTGGGGCAGGAGGATCCGAAACCGTCGATTTTATTCTGCATTACATGGTTCACGTGACCGCACCGTTCGACAACGACGATTATGGGGCCTCGTGGGGCGGTTCGGTACGGGAATGCCCGTTCGGGCCGGAGGTTTCGGTTTCATTTCGGTTGCAGTGGGATCCTGTTCCAGCAGCTGATCGTTATGAGGTGAACGTGAGCTACTTCAGTTGTTCTGATTGGGTTCGGACTGAAGTCTTGCCAACCTCCGGGACGTTCGTTGATGTCGAAATCAACCCTCTCGAGGCGGAGAGCATTACGGTGTGGGTCACAGGTTTCGGCACCGGAGGGAATTCGATGACGGCAATGCCCCAGATGCATTATGACAACGGCAGCGTCGGCACCTCCGGGCACTGGCTGCATGCTACGGGCGGCGGAGGCCGACCGGTTCACTCTTCGGACAGTACATTTTTGATTCAGGTGGCCCGGCTTGCTGGTGTGGGTTCGAGCTTCTGGACCTCGGATGTCACGTTGACCAATACCGGGCCGGCCTCAGTATTGGCGACCCTGACCTTCACGCCTCGAGGCGCCGACGGCCTTGTTGATTACTCGACGGCGACCTTCGAGGTACCCGCTTTCAGCTGCCGGACCATCAAGGATGTCGTCGGGACGATGTTCGGTGCGACTGCCGCCGGCTCGCTGGAGATCAGTCCCGCAACTATCCGAGCCTACGCACGGACGGCGACCACTGGGGATGATGGATCCTACGGTCAGGCCTTCCCGGTGGTTGCGGTCAATGGCGGTGGTTGGGCCTCTGATGGCGGTGGGGAAGTCGTCAGGGCAGCAGGGATCATTCGGGGAGCGTTCAGGACCAATCTGATTTTGGCGGAAATCTGGGGTGAGACGGCCGTCGCCAGGGTGCAATTGCTCGATATGGACGGTGTTGAGTTGGGCGTGAAGACTTACCCGTTGCCGGCTCTCGGGAATATCCAGGTCAATGATCTCGTCAAGGTCCTGACTGGGAACGGCGGCCTGGAGGTGGAGGACGCCCAGGTGCTGGTTTCGGTGACTTCGGGCGAAGGCCGTATAGCCGGGGCGCTGTCAATAGTTGACCAGGGGTCAGACGATCCGATTACGGTGATGCTCGAGTAGTGCATCATTTGTTTTCCTGAAGCCCCAAATTGGTCAGCTCGTTGTTGAAAATTTCCGACGGCCTGGGTGATCGAAGAGCGGGAATCTGGGAGCAGTCTGCTCGAGAGAATATCCGTACAGACCATCGTATTTGTCCGTATTTTCCCCGATATCCTCCAGTCGGCTCAGGTATTCAACGATTGACTTGGACTCGATGACGACCACCTTGCCCAAAGTGTCGATGATCGGAGAGTGGGGTCGGGTTCGGTCGGGGTCGAACTCGAGAATTCTTCGGCCGTACCGAGTGATGCCGATGGCCCTGAATGTCAGGCTCTCGCCGACACCGGGGTGGGGTAGCCTTGACGAGGAGGTTCCATGACCCAAAAATACCAATGTGACGTGGTGATCATCGGGGGTGGCCTGGCCGGCATGGTCGCCGCGGCCGAATTGTTGGACGCAGGTCGGAAGGTCGTCATCGTCGATAGGGACCTGGAGGAGAATTTTGGAGGTCTGGCCAAGGAGAGCTTCGGTGGCATGTTCTTTGTCGGCACTCCGGAGCAGAGGCGGGGCGGCATCCGGGATTCGGTTGAACTTGCCAGGCGTGATTGGTACTCGTTCGCCGAGTTCGAGGTCGGGGACCATTGGCCGCAGCGCTGGGCAGATCTCTACGTCGAACAGTCGCTCGAACATGTCTACCACTGGCTGAAACCTAAAGGCAGAT
>CBDTUG010000250.1:0-4047 GCA_965363555.1 uncultured Thermoanaerobaculia bacterium | reverse complement strand
AGAATGGGCGTCTGCGTATTTCGTGCCGCAGCAGATCACTGGTGAGAAGGTCGGGTTAGGGAATCTCTCGCCTCTCAAAAACCGCTCCCTGGCCGTTGAGCGCGATTCGCAGCATTTCGCTTCGTGTCACGACACCGGCCGGGAGACCATCCGGCGCTCCGGCCTCGACTGCAGCGTGCGCCACCGTCTGGTCGTTGTTCTCCGCCGACAGGTGCAGACCGACGACCGCCTTGAGAGCCGATGACGCCACCGCCTCAATCGCTTCCTGGGTCTGATGGTTGGCCAGATGACCGTGCCGCGAGGCAATTCGCTGCTTCAAGGGCCACGGGTAAGGCCCATGCCGAAGAAGGTCGGAATCGTGATTGGCTTCGATCAAGAGCAGGTCGACACCGGCAAACCGCTGCTGCAAGGCCGTCGTGAAGACCCCGGTATCGGTGCAATAGCCCAAGCGGCGATTCCCGTCACCGACGATGAAAGCAACCGGTTCCGCGGCATCATGTGAGGTTGCCACCGGTGTCACTTCAAGGCCACCGATGGTCCAGGATCGCCCAGGGGTGATTTCGCCTCCGCCGCCACAGCGCACCTTGACCCTGGACCACGTGCCTGCCGTCATCCATACCGGGACATCAAACTGCCTGACCAGGACATCGAGGCCCCGGACGTGGTCGCCGTGTTCATGGGTGATGACGACGGCGTCCAATTCGTTGGCCGAGATGCCGAAGGCGGCCAGCCGCCGGCAGATCTGGAGCCTCGAGACCCCGGCGTCAATCAAAATCGTCGTGCCGGCGGACCGAACCAGGGCACAGTTTCCGGATGAACCCGAAGCGAGGACCAATGCTTCCATCATGCCCGTCCCGTCGAGCCGAAACCGCCCTCGGCCCTGCCGGTCTCGGACAACGTCTCAACCTCGGAAAAAACCGCCTGATGAACGGGGGACAGAATCAATTGGGCCACGCGGTCCCCGCGCTCAACTGTCACGGCCTCAGACCCCAGATTGACCATCAGAATCTTGACCTCGCCGCGATAGTCGCTGTCGATCGTGCCTGGAGCATTGACCACCGTAAGGCCCTGCCGCCACGCCAATCCGGATCGTGGTCGAACCTGGATCTCCCAGCCATTCGGGATTTCAAACACCAATCCCGTCGCCACCGCCGCCCTCTGGCCCGGTTCGATGACCAGGGAACCCTCTTCGGCACACCGAACATCCGCCCCTGCCGCCCCGTCGGTTGCATACGACGGCAACTCTATATCGGCGCCGTGAGGCAGTCTTTGAATACGAACTTCTACAGGAAAACGCCTTTGATCAACCACGGGGAGATCATACACGGGTTGGCTTTGACGGGGCCCTTAATGACTCTTGAATTCAACGGTCAGAGAGTAGACCACTGCGATCGGCCCGTGCTCATATTCGGCGGGCGAGAACCTCCACTGGCGAAGGGCGTCGAGAGAGACATACACAAGAATTGGTTGATGACTACTGTTGGTAACAATCGGATCTCTGGGCACGCCATCTAGACCAATGACAATTTCAACAGAAACTCGGGCGGGTTTCCCGTGTCGTTGGCTTTGCGGAAACCTCGGATGTTCTTTCTTGATCATACGGGGTTCGACGATGAGCTCTTGCTCAGATTCAGCTCGTTTCTCAGGTCTCTGGCTTTCCGCCAACAATCGTGCCAATTCGATTCCGGCAGGTCCCTGAGTCGACAGCTGGACTTCACGATAGGGAGGGTGGAACACCACGGCCATGTGCCATTTCCATGCGGCATGATGCAGATCTCCAGTCCCGGCGAGAGCCAGTGCGTACAGTGCCGCAACCTTGGCCAGGGTCTCCTCGACCCTTGGGCCGTCGACGATGTGACCCAGCATATCCTCTTCCAGGTCCGCCACCTTCGGCACTGCCTGTTCGTACTGTCCCTCAAGAATCAGTGCCTCGATCTCGGTAAGACTCTCGCCCCATCGAGCCGCTCGAGCCCCGGCCCAGCAAAAGGCGGGAAAGCAAAGGACAATTGCCAGAAACCCGGCAGCCGGCTGGATCAATCGGCGATATTTCTCCACGAATTCGGCCTCCTCCGCCCAGTCTACCGCTACCGATCCCTCCCCTCTTTGAGCACTTCGACGCAGTAGCCGGCAGCAGTGGCTCTCAGTCCATTTGGCAGGATAACCAAAAATGTAACCAATGGGGAGTTCTTGGGTATTGTTGATGAAGCGATAACGAGATGACTACTTTCACTGAACTCTACCGCCACCACGCCTCCCAGGTCTACAGGTTCTCGCTCTGGATGTGCGGCAACGAGGCCGATGCGGAGGACATCACGGCCGAGACGTTCGCGCGGGCGTGGGTTGGGATCGACGATGCCAGGTTTGACACGGCAAAGGCCTACCTAATGACCATCGCCCGCAATCTTGTCAAGAATCGTCACCGTCAAAACCGAGATCGGCTTCCGCTCGAAGACTCGTTGATCGACCCGAAACCCAACCCGGAGCGGACAACGACTGCCAAGGCTGAGTTGGATCGAGCATTGCGTGCACTGGAATCTGTATCGGAAGTAGATCGGGAGGTATTTCTCATGCGTGTAGGAGGAGATTTGAGTTACCGGGAGATCGCGCTTGCAACCGGGCTGTCGATTTCCGCAGCGAAGGTCAAGGTGCACCGCACACGGTCGCGGCTGAGAGGAGAATCGAAATGAAAATCACTCGAGACGTCATCATGGACCTGTTGCCAGTTTACCTGTCGGGCGAGGCCGGCGAAGACACGCGTGCCCTGGTCGAGGCCTACTGCGAGCACGATACCGAGCTTGGCAATGTGTTGGAAGCCCGGGGGAAAGACCCCTTTGGGGACGATGACACACCACAACCCAACGAGGAGATCGAGATGAAAGCCCTGAGGCATGCCAAGAAAATGCTGAGAAACCGTTCGATCGTGCTGGGCCTGGCGATCTTCTTCTCTTTGACCCCGTTTTCGTTCATCTTCACAAACGAGCAAGGGATGCGCTGGATCGTGTTGGAGGGTCCGATCTGGTACCCAGCGACATATCTGGGCTTTGCACTGTTGAGCTGGGCCACCTACGTGATCATGAAACATCGCATGCAGTCGACGGGTCTGTAATCTGCACAGGTCACAGCCTCAGTGAATCAGCCTTTTGGGTTGAGCAAACGCCAAATCATGATCGAGGGGCGCCCCTGAATGACGCCGCCACCAACGGAAGCCGCTGCGGTCCCGGTCGCCGTCACGGTCGTTGCCGGCTGTCCCTGCAGCGACCTCTTTGACCTCTTCGACCCCCGTCCCAGCGATTTATGCGACCGACTCGGCCAAATCTCCCGGTCCGCAAACGGCACTGGCCATCTGCTCCGGCCTCAAGATGGTCTGGGCCACTTCCCTCACCAACTCGGGCGTGATCGATTGGATTTCTTTGACTACAGCATCGATGTCGAATCGATGTCCTCGCTCCAGGACCTCGGCAACATCCAGCGAGGCCATTCCCGCAACAGTCTCCGACTCCATTAGAAGGCCCCGGACCATGCCCTGAACCGCTACCTCGACTTCCCGATCGGTGATATCGGACGGCAGTCGAAAGATCTCCTCCTCGACCATCGCCCATGCCGTAGAAAACCGTTCCGGCGAGCAGGCCCAACCCACCTCGAGCATGCCGCCGACTGAACGAAGCAGGGTGTCGCTCCAGATATCGTAGGTCAGGCCTTCATCTTCGCGGAGCCGTTGGAAGAGACGACTGGAATGGCCCGATCCCAGAATCCTGCTCACAACAGCCGCCGTCGGCGCCAGTGGATCTCGGATAGACACCGAAGGAAAAGCCTGACGAACATGGACCTGGTCAGCTGCACCGCGGTCCAACCGCAGCCGCCCACCGATCCACTCCGGCTCTTCGAGGGCAGGCCGATTGACTCCGGGACCCAAGGGCAGGCATTCGAGTTCTTGGGCGACTCGGTCCAGGTCAACATCCCCGACAACGGCCAGAAGCATACCCCCGTGGCGCAGCAGACGGTCCCGGTGGTGGGCAGCCAGTTCCCGGGCGCCGAGGTTTTTCAGGG
>CBDTUG010000249.1:0-4054 GCA_965363555.1 uncultured Thermoanaerobaculia bacterium | reverse complement strand
GGACGCCGACAGCGAGGGGGAGGAGGGAGTGTTCTACCTGTGGACCGAAAAACAGCTGATCGAGGTGCTGGGCCCAGACGACGCTGCCGTCGCAAGCAAGGTCTGGAACACATCCCCGACCGGGAACTTCCTGCCCGAAGCTTCGGCCGAAGCGTCGATCGCGAATATTCTCCATCTCAAGGGCGACATGAGCACCAACGCCACGAGCCTCAAGCTCACAGAAGCCGAACTCCAGGACCGACTTGACCGGATCAGGATCAAACTACTGGAGACACGGGCCAAGCGCCCACGTCCGCTGCTAGACGACAAGGTCTTGACCGACTGGAACGGCCTGATGGCCGCAGCACTGGCCCGCGCCGGAGCGGTCCTGAAAGATCCGTCGTACATCAGCCAGGCACAATCGGCTGTAGATTTCGTCACCAGCCGAATGCGGGACTCCACGGGCCGGCTACTCCACCGCTGGCGTGACGGTCATGCCGAGATCCCGGCCTTTCTCGACGATCATATCTTTCTGACATGGGCTCTGCTGGAGTTGTACGACGCAACCCTCGAACCCCGTTTTCTCAGAGACGCCCTGAGTTTTCAGGAACAAACCGACACCCTGTTCTGGGATCCAGACCGGGGTGGTTACTTCTTCTCGGCCCCGGACAACGAGGCCCTGCTGGTACGGCCCAAGGAGATCTACGACGGCGCCATGCCCTCCGGAAACTCCGTCGCGGCAAACAACCTGATCCGCCTGGGTCGGCTGACGGGACACACCGCCTTCGAGGACAGGGCCCAGGCGTTGATGACCGCCTTCGGCCAGAGCGTCTCCCGGGGGCCGTCGGGCCACACACATCTGATCGATGCCCTCCAGAGAGCAACGAACCCGGCCTTTGAGATCGTGATCTGCGGCCGCCGGGATGACCCCAAGACCCAGACGTTGCTCAACACCGTACGAACCACGGCGCCGGCTCGCTCGTCGGTGCTGCTGGTCGAGCCGGGCCCCCAAGAAAACTCCGTCAGGTCAGTCGCCCCCTTCACTGAGAACCACGTCATGATCGACGGGCTACCGACCGCCTATGTCTGTCAGAACCATCAGTGTCAGATGCCGACGTCGGATGTGAAGGAGTTGGTACGGCAACTGTCAACTCAGGCGCCTGCAAAATCCGAGCACAACGCCACGAAGAGGGGAAAATAGCCACAAAAAGGCACGAGGACTGCAGCGCACGACCGATGGAGAACCCGCAGGAGCCCACCACCCAGTAGGAAAAAGGCACCAAGGACCTCAGCAAGAACCTGAGCAGGTCGCTGATAGCTGAGCCTCTTGCAAGAATCGGTCGCCACGATGCGGGGCAGGAGCCCCAGCAACCCCTTTTGGTTCTCTCGTTGTGTTGTTCTTGGGTCGGGTTCGTTTCCAAAAAACAAGAAATCTACTCACTCTCTATTTTAACTCTCTTTGATTTCTTGATTTATGCGGTGTCTGAGAAAGAAGAGAAAAACGCAGAGACGCAGAGTTCAGGAGGCCGCTGGCAGGGGGTGATACCGGAGACGCCAACCGTATTTGCAAAGCAAAGAACTTAAACTTGCCTCTTTCAATGAAATCGGGAACCATATATTCAACGCCACCACGGGCTTTACGGTCCATCTCCCGTGTTTCCGTCTCTGCGCCTCTGCGTCTCTGCGTTGACTTCTTCATCTGACGCGATCCATCTCCGGAAATTGCTGGATCTGTCGTTTCGGCTTTGGTTGCGGCCACGGGGCCGCGCTGGGCCTTTTTGCGCCTTTTTGTGGCTGCTCTTCTTGTGGCTTCTTGCGGGCAGTGACTCTAAAGTCTCTCCAACTGCCCGACGATGTCCGCCTTGACCTCGTCGATCGGCCTGAAACCATTGACCTTGATGAAGTCGGGGTCGGCGTTTGTCTTGCCAGAGTAGTAGGAAGACAGAACGGCCGTCTGTGCGTGAAATGTCTTCAACCGTTTGCGGATAACCTCTTCCCGATCATCATCCCTCTGAATCAGCGGCTCACCTGTGATGTCGTCGAATCCGTCGGATTTTGGAGGGTTATTGACCGTGTGATAGACCCTTCCCGACGCCGGGTGGCTCCTCCGCCCTGAGAGTCTGCGGACGATCTCGTCGTCCGGGACCTCGATCTCTACAACGGCATCGATGACAACCTGCGCCGCATCCAAGGCCTCGGCCTGAGCCATCGTCCGGGGGAAGCCGTCCAACAGGTACCCGTTGATGCAGTCAGGTTCATCGGTTCGTTCCCGGACCAGCCTAATGATCACGTCATCGGTGACCAGGCCACCCGATTCCATGGCCGCTTTTACCAGCAGGCCCAAGTCGGACCCAGCCGATACCGCGGCGCGCAACATATCTCCGGTCGAGATCTGCGGAATGCCGAATCTCTGACAAATAAAACGTGCCTGGGTTCCTTTACCTGCTCCCGGTGGTCCGAGAAAGATCAGTCGCATAGTGCCCCCTCTGTGAAATCTATCACAATTTGCCGAGACCCGCCCGGAAGCCCGACTCGTTTCATCAAGCAACCAGAATTTTAAAAAAATGCCCCGCCCAGGCGTTTGGCCAGCATCGAGAGGTCGTCCATATTCGGCAGGGTCTCGCCTTCCCGGTCGCCAACAAGAAAACCATGAACATGAGCCCTGGTTCCGAGAGGCAGGACGACAGTTTCGGAGGGCAGTTCGGCAAGACCAACCGCCCTGGCCAGTTGCACGGCGCCGCCACTCGAAGGCTCGAATCCGGAGATTCCTTTTCCGTCTCGAATCATGCGTTCCAGAAGGCCAATACCCCGTGGCAACGCGCCACCACCGGATCCCAGAGGAAAGCCAAAACCTGCGCGACATCGGATAGAGGTTCCCTCCACCGAAAAAACCGCACCCCGAGTCAATTGAGTTGCCGCCAGTTGCAGGAACGAACCCAATGCCTCATCGCCGTCGACCCCGTGCAACAGAGTGTCCACCAGATCGGTGACCGCTTTGGGAGTCTCCACTTCAAACCCGCTGCCGCGCTCAAGGGAAAGCCAACGTTCGACAACCGTGCCCAGGGCCCTGAGAAAACGGTGGCCTGCCTCACCGCCCTCAGTCTGTACCGAAGGCAAGAGGAAATTGACGCCGGCCTCAATCAGCCGACCAACCCAGATGGGATCCCCCAATGGTCCAACCCAAATGACCGGCGTGCCTTCGGCGCAAGCCCTCTCGACCAACTCCAGCCAGTCCTCCTCCCGTCCAATTCTGGTGATCGACAACTGCTGATAGACCACCAGGACGTCAAGATCCCGAGGCGACACATCGTCCGGGACTCCAAAGAGCTGAACCTGCCAACCACGCCGCCGCCACTCCCGATCCACACCGCCTCGCCATGGCCGGGGATCAAGCGAGACAACACCCACCTGGGCCAGCAGGAGCTCTCCCGGGGCGGTCTCCGACAGATCCTCCAACAGATCGTCCAGGGGGTTCTCCACAGGTGCGTCCGGCAGGACATGAATCGCAGGTTTTCCCGCCCCCCCCGACAGCTCGAAGACTTCCCCGGAGATCAGCGCATCAACATCAACCTCGGATGAAAAGGAGACCTGTCGGCTCTTGGACACGGTCTGAACCGCGGCCAGAAAATCGGCGGCATCCAGAATGACGTCGGTCTCGCCGGCACCACCCACCAACGGCGAAAATCGATAGGATCCGTCGTGTGCCTCGAGGATCCTGGCGACCACTCTCAAATCCCTCTCAGTAGCCATGCGGACCCCGCCATCGACGATATCAATCTGAATGACGCCAGCATCCGTCACCAACTCCAGCGTGCCGCTGGCGCCGGTTGCAGAGACAAGCCGAAGTAGAGCCGGTGGCGACAGGTGTTTCAGGCTACCCGACAGAATACGCGTCATCACTCGACCCTCCTCGCTGATCTCGTGCTCTGAGTTTACTGTAACCTAAGCTGAGCGATTCTCATCAGCGACCTTCGTCAAATCCTTGGCCTCTGGACACTTCCAAAAATCCTCGACATACGGAAGGGTATGCCTGTGGTTTTTTCAAGCACCAGAGCCTCAAGGATTTGACGAATCT
>CBDTUG010000248.1:0-4079 GCA_965363555.1 uncultured Thermoanaerobaculia bacterium | reverse complement strand
CCGCCGGCTTGGGCTTGATCGTTACCCTCGCTGTGATCAACCGAAATGCCGTTGAGATAGTTGCGGTTTCCGTATTCTGTGCGACTTTGATCGTGCTCTACGGCGCCTCGACCCTTTACCACGCCTTGCCGGGGCAACGGGCTAAGAGAGTTCTGCGGGTACTCGACCATACGGCGATCTACGTGTTGATTGCCGGGACCTATACTCCGATTGCCTTGGCGGTCATCGGAGGGACCATGGGTTGGGTTCTCTTCGGAGCGATTTGGGCCCTGGCGGCTCTAGGCATCACGGTGACCTTGGTGGGATTCAAAGGTGCGGGGTGGATAGAGATGGCGCTTTACCTGGGCATGGGCTGGTTGGCGGTTACACTTTCCAAAACGCTGATAGCAACGTTGGATGTTCTGCCGCTTTGGCTCCTGCTTTCAGGAGGACTGTCGTACACGGGAGGGCTTTTATTCTATGGGTGGAAGCGAATGCCCTACAGCCACATGGTGTGGCATTTGTTTGTGCTCGCGGGGAGCGTGCTGCATTTCCTCGCTATCCTCTTCGCAGTCGCCTTACCATAGGCAATCTTTCGAACGGACTGCTTGAGAGAATGCTATTTCCGAGAAATCGATGCAGCTCGGTCGACGGCCCAACAGAAAAGCGCTATACCAAGGGCCGGGAACAGGGGTTCGACTCCGAGCGGATAACCCTGCTCGTTGCCAGCGATGATCCAGACTGTCGCCGTTCCGGCAGCCAGGGCCATTGCGGCGATAGCGGCGTTAGCTGATGGCCGGATCGAATAGGGTAGGTGGACCCCGAGTACCGGCACCAGCAGCGCAGCGGTCAGAACCGAACCGACATGGTGCCAGACGTCAATGGCAGAATCGAAGACCAGCGCGCCGATGATCGCCAGGCCGGCCGAGAGGGCGAGGCCGATCCGTATTCTCCTGCGATCACCGTCACCTGCCGGCGTCTTGAAGAAATCGTGCCCGAAGGTCGAAGCCGCGAGAAAAAGGTATGAGTCCAGGGTCGACATCACGATCGCAAAGAGGGCCAGCATGAAAAAGGCAGCGCCCCAAGGCCCGAGCACAGCCTGGGCCAGGGCCGGGTAGGCCGCCAGAGGATCGGCAAGATCCGGCAGCAGGACTCGAGCTCCGAGGCCGGTGATAATGGAGAGGAAATCGAAAACAGCCCACAGCGCCACCGAGACCAGGATTCCGGTCCGGGCCACCCTGGGACTTCGGGCGGCAAAGACCCGTTGGTAGAAGGCCGGTTCGACGACGGTTTGCAATGCGATCAGGTACCACACCAGGACCGCCTGCCAGCCCAGGCCGCCATCCCAAGCGCGGTGCGTTTCCGGGAGAGCTGCCCAAAGTCCCGAGAACCCTCCGGTCTGGGCGAGCGTTGCCGGAAGAAGCAACAGAAATCCGCCGAACATCAGCGCCATCTGAAATATATCTGTCCGCACGACCGCCCGAAATCCAGAAACGCCGACATACCAGCACGAGAATCCCGCACCGATCAACGTGGCGAGGACCAGGGAGCATCCGGTGACCTGATGGATCAGAGTGGCCAGCATCAGGAGGTAGGCAACCGGGATGGTCCCGGCCCATACACCCGCGGCCCCGGTCAGCGCGGTCTTCCGGCCATATGCCTGATGCAGGAGATCAGGAATGGACACCGCGTTGGATCGCCGCAGCCGTGGCGCAAGCCAGAGACCGAAAACGATAGCCGCAACGTAGTAGGGGAGACCAAAAACAACCCAAGTCGAGAGGCCGTAGCGCCATGCGTATTCCCCGACTCCGAGGATGCCTCCATACCAGGTCGTGACCATCGTTGCGACCAACGCGGGAAGGCTGAGCGCCCGTCCGGCCAGAAGGAACGAGCCGGGTTTATCGCTCGTGCGTCGCCGGGACAGCAGCATGAGGATTCCACCGTAGGCGATGAGCAGGATGAGGATGGGGCTGATCTGCATATGGCTGAGATTCTACAGGGGGTCTGAGTTTGGTGCTTCGAGACTGGATTTACACGCGACAGCCGGCAGCCCAGCATCGGCTGCGGTCTGTCTGTGGACTTCAACAACGGTCTTCCCGGGGACTGGGCCGTCATCGACAACACGGCTGGGGGCCCAATCTGGGGTGACCTCGCCCGTTGCGGAGAGGCTGGAAACTACACCAACGGCTCCGGCGATCCGGCGTGTGTATCCAGCGATGTTTTCGGCAGTGCTGACTTCGACACCGAACTGCGCACTCCATCGTTTTCGACCCTGGGGCAGTCAATAGTCACGCTGACCTATTCAGCCAACTACCAGAACTTCGCGAACGAAGACTTCCTCGACGTCGATGTCAGCATCGATGGCGGCACCGGATGAACTAACGTGCTGAGTTGGAACGAGGACCATGGCGTTTTCCGGGCCCTACCGGGCGAGGATGTCAACCTCGACATCAGTGCCGTGGCCGGCAACCAGACGAGCGTGATGATCCGCTGGTATTACTCCGACCCGGAACCCAATGATTATGAATGGTATGCCCAGGTCGATGACGTCGCCGTCGCATGCGACGTCCCTTCGGAGATGGGCGCTAACAGATAGCCGATCACTTCCCGCTTTGCCAGGTTCGAGGTAAACTCGTTTGGCACAATGACCATTTATCGAGTGGGAGGACCGCATGCACATTAACGACATCCTCAAGGCCGCGGCTGAGAGGAAGGCTTCGGACGTCCACATCAAGGTGGGCGCCCACCCGGTCGTTCGAATTGACGGTAAACTTCAACTGCTGACGGAGTTCAAACGCTTGATGCAGGAAGATACGATTGCCATGGCGTTCTCGATGATGTCCTCGCGGCAAAAGGAACGCTTCAAACAGTTCCTGGAAACCGATATCGCCTATAGCGTGCCTGGACTGGGCCGTTTCCGCGTTAATATTTTCCAGCAGCGGGGATCGGTCGGCATGGTCTTGCGCCTGATTCCGTCCCGAATCCTCAACTTCAAGGAACTTCAACTGCCGAGGGTTCTTGAAAAGATCTGCGAGGAACAGCGTGGCCTGGTTTTGGTGACCGGAACGACCGGATCAGGAAAGTCAACGACACTTGCGGCAATGATCGATCACATCAACACCCGCCGCATCGAACACGTGATGACGATCGAGGACCCGATCGAGTATCTCCACAGGGACAAAAAATCCATCATCAATCAGCGGGAGATCGACGTCGATACCAAGAATTTCACCCACGCATTGAGGTCGGCGCTACGTCAGGACCCCGATGTGATTCTGGTTGGCGAGATGCGTGACTACGAGACGATCGAGACCGCTCTGCTGGCGGCGGAGACCGGCCACCTCGTTCTGTCGACCCTCCACACCCTGGACGCGACCGAAACCATCAACCGTGTCATCTCGGTCTTTCCCCCTCACCAGCAGAAACAGATTCGAATCCAACTGGCTTCAGTGCTTAAGTCAATTGTGTCCCAGCGCCTGATGCCACGTGCCGATGGCCTTGGGCGGGTCCCAGCGGTCGAAGTCTTGATCTCTACGGCCTACATCAAGGACTGTATCGAAAACAAGGAAAAGACCAAGCTGATCCGGGATGCAATCAGTTCGGGTACGTCGCAGTATGGAATGCAGACCTTCGACCAGTCCCTCTACCTTCTTTACAAGAACGGGCTGATTACGCTTGACGAGGCACTCCGGAGAGCGACCAATCCGGACGAGTTCAAACTCAAGATCCAGGGTATTCAGAGCACTTCAGACATTTCCCAGGAAGAGATGGACGGTGTGTTGCAACTTGGGGGCGAAGAAGGCATCGACTCATTTTCTGAGGAGTCCGCCTTCGAATTTGGGAACCAGGACAGCTAGGACCGTGAACCATATTGACTCCCCGAGGTCGACGTTTTGACCGAGGCTGCGAGAACCAGTCAATCCGGCCCACGCTCCTGATTTGCGCTTCGCGCAGAAGGACTTGTATGAGGTGTGAGCTTCAGATGGACCGTGAAGCCTCACAGGCGCTTCTGGCAGCACTTAAATTGCTCTCCCGCCGTGACTATTTTTGTGCGGAGTTGGCCTCACGGCTGGCCAAAAAGGCGTTCCGATCGGAGATAG
>CBDTUG010000247.1:0-4080 GCA_965363555.1 uncultured Thermoanaerobaculia bacterium | reverse complement strand
CCGCCGCCTGACGACGAAATTGCGAAAAAGTGCCGTTTCCGGACGGGAACTAGCCAATAGGGTCTCCCGCCTGCTGCATCGAGAACACCTCTCCCTCGCTGATCGATCGTCTGGCGACTTGCGTATCCAGGACACCACCGCAGTTGGGGCAGTCGTCCCGTTCTTCTGAGATCGGAAATTCGGCATCGCAGTAACGGCAGAAACGGACCATCAACCGGGGTTGCAGATGCTCGAACACGAAGTAATCGCTTCCGCCCTGATGCGCCTTGCGGGACAGACCCTCAAGAGCCATTTTCTCAAGCACCGGGCCAACCGCTCGGACCCGACGCCCCAGTTTGGCCTCGATGTCGCTCGTGGCAATTTCGCCGTTCTTTCGCTGTGCGAGATCGAGGATGTCCGCCCGCAATTGCTCGGGTGACCATAGCTCGGCTCTTTTGTAGTTCCGAATGCCGAAACCGGTAGCCAAAGCGCCCCCGGCCAGCCCGATGAACCCAATCGCGGCCCGCCGCATCTGCCCCCCTGCCCCCACCAGATAGAGCAGACCGAATGCGATCAATACGACACCGACCACCGCGAGGATTATGGCTCTGGATCGCATCACCACTGGGCCTCGGCCTGGCGAGTTAGTTCCTCGCCCATTGTCTCGAAAAACGCCTTGATATTGCTTTCCGTCAGTACCTCAGCGAAATACTGGTCGAACCGATCGGCAAACAAAGCGGGGTGCAGACTGTAGTCCTGGCCGGCGAAGTCGGCCAGACGGTCGAACTGTGCACCGAATTCCCGGGAGGCCTCAGGTACGTCAATCTGGAGTTTGGACAGGGGGTATTTGTCCTCCGATGCCTGAACGTCGGCGACACTTTTGGTGAAGGCCTCGACCCCGCTTTTCATGCCTCTGACAAGACCGATGATCTCCTGACAGGCCTCCATTCCTGAAGAGAATCGATCAAAATGGCGATTGATCTCGGCCATCTCCTCCAACGATCCGTCAAAGTCCTCGCGGTCGTCGCCCAATCGGTGAGCACAGATGTGACAGAAGTGGTTGCTTGGCGGGTTTGGCATGTGGCACCTCGGACATGGGGAGCCACCGGCCTCGTTTCCCTCCTGCGCAGGCCGACGATCCCGGACGACCAACTCGACGGTCGATCGCACGAGGATGTCGGAGCTCTTGGCCCCGAGGGCCTCAATCCTGGCAGACAGCGTGGCGGCTTCGTGCTCGAGATCTGTCCACTGAGTCGTTCGCTCCCCTTCCCGACCGACATGCCGTCCCTCTTCCAAGAGCCACCGGGCCCGCAGCGCCTCGATCCGGGCGGCGATGTCTCCATGTTCCCGGTCCAATCTTGCCTTTTCCTCAGCAAGCCGGCGCATCTTGAAAAAGTTCACGAAGAACCCAAAGCCGCTGCCCAGGGTCTTGGTCCGTGCGTTATAGACCTCGATCGCCTCCAGGAGGGCGGCGTTGCGTTCTTTGAGTTCTTCCTCCTCGCGGTCCAAACGTGTGTTCCGCCCCCGGATTCTCTTTTCCGCCCTGCCCGAGGTCGTACGGATCTTCTCGGCCTCTTCCAACAAGGCAGTCCGTTCCCCTTCAAGCCGTTTCAACTGCCCGTCAAATTCCCTCTTGACCCCCACTGCTGCCTCGTCGATATCAGTGTTGTACCACGAGGGCAGACCTGAGCGATCGACTCGAGTCAGCTCGATCAACTGGAGCAATTCGGACTCTCTGACCCGCGTGATCTCACCAAAAAAGGTTTCGTATTTTTCCTGGAGCGCAGTCAATCCGGCCTCTGCCCGTTCGAGCGATTCTTTGCGTCCGTTCAGATACAGCCGGAGGTCTCGCAGACGACCCATCAATTGGCCTCCACCGGTTCGACTCCAAAGGACCCACTTCTGAGCCGGGATTTTTCCCAGCGTCGGCGCGCCGCAAGGTCATCCGAACCCAGCACCGGTAGTTCGGCAAAGGACCCGGCGGCGTCCCAGTAGAGCGGGCAGGCGCCCGCACAGACATCGACATCCGGGCAACTCCTGCACGCGGGGGGAACGAAGTCCTTGTTCTTCCAATACCGGGCCTGCCGGTTGGCAAAGATGGTATCGAAGTCCTCTTCCAAAATGGATCCGATACCGTTTTCGAACGACGAGCATGGCAAGACCTGGCCCGAAGGGTCGACCGACAAGATGCCGTCGACGCAGGCGCAAGACTTGGCGCCGAGGTCGTGCAGTACAGGATTGAAGAGGCAGTAGGGAATTGGCGAGTACCAGACCAGCCGAACACCTTCCTCACGAGCGGTCGCCAGGAGATCCGGCAACATCGCCGCAACCTCGGTGTAGCTGATCTCCATCCGGCCTTCCCTCTTGGCTTCACCAGTCCGGATCACCATATTCATCGACATCGTCTCGAGGCCCAGATCCCTTCCGATGAACCGGATCAGCTCCTCACCCACCGCAGCGTTGTCTGGGCACAACGTGGTATTGGTATGAACGTGGATTCCCAACGCCTTGAGATTTCGGATGCCCTTCGTTGTTTTAGAAAAAGCGCCCGGACGCCCGACAATGAGATCGTGAATGTCGGCCTGCCCGGCTTCCAGGGACACCTGCGCCGAATCCAGTCCCGCCTCGACCAGGGTCTTGGCAAAGGTCCGGTCTGCCAGACGCAGGCCGTTGGTGATCAGATTGACCCGAAAACCCAACTCCTGTCCATGGGTGATCAGCTCGGGCAAGTCTTTGCGCAGGGTCGCCTCGCCACCGGTGAAACTCAAGGAAGGCACGTGGGCCTGGTGGAAGATCGTATGCATCACCTTCTTGACCTCAGCGGTGGTCATCAGACGGTGGTCGTTCTCACGGTGGGGGCTGGAGGCATAACAGAAGGAACAACGATTCTGACATCCGTAGGTCAGTGCAATCTCTGCCAGGGTCGGATATTGCACGATGCTCCGGTCGAAGTGACCCATACGAACGACGTCGTTGGGCTGATAATCCTCGTTGAGCAGGTTGCCGACAGCGTCAATCAGGGCCAGCGCATCGTGTGTCAGTCTCTCCAAATCAATGTCGAGGCTCTCGGCAAGATCCGGCAGGACCGCAGCGGCGCCGGCGGCGAAACGATCATAAAGCCCCTCGAGGATAGCCAACGCGCTGTCGTTGACGGACAGGGTCTTGTCCGGCCTGATCAAGAGCAGATTGTCGGCCCTTCGCACGAAGAGGGCCTGGCGGGTCGAGGCCACGAAGTGGTCCAGTCGATCGGCCGCCGTAGCATCGACTTCTGAGGTACAAAGCACACGTGCAACGGTCGCTTCACCAGCCCGGCCCATTAGAACCCACCAGCACACGAAGAGACGCAGGCCGAGTGGCAGGCCGAATGGCAGGCGCAGGCCGAGTGACATGCCGAGTGGCACGCTGAGTGGCATGCCGAATGGCAGGCGGAGTGCCACGCCGAGTGGCAGGCGTCGTACCCCGCGGCGAACGCCGGGGCAAGCGCCCCCGCCTCGGACACCAAGCCCTGGCGTTCTGCAGCACTTCCGTCAAAGTTGAAGAACTGCTCCAGGCTGTCGACCGTCGCCTGCGCTCCGCCCTCGATCGAACTGACGACTCCCTCGGCGAAGTCCTGAACCTGGTCGACAGCACCGTTGAGCTGGTGAACCGCTCGAGAGGCGCCCAGCATTTCAAACGGTGAATCCATGGATGCATCAGAACCGACACCGTCAAAATTGCGGGTGAAGTTGATGAAAAAATGATCGTGAAGGTAGAGCCTCCGGTAGTTATGATCGAAGTAGCCCCTCCGACGCCGTCCGGAGAGTCGACCCAGATCACGCCATGCATTCTCGGCGTTTTTCCACTGTTTCTCGGCAGTCGCCTCGACGTCAGCCCGCCAGACCTTCGGTTGAAGGCTTTTGGTGATCGCGTCCAGAACCTCTTTCACGCCCTCAGCAGGCAACGTCCCGTGAGGCGTTAGATTTCTCAACAAGGTCGCCTCAACCGGACCCTCAACCAGCGAGGCATTGAGCACCTTGAGCTGCAACGGGTTCCTCGAGAGAATCTCGACGGCGCCGCGTTCTGTGAGTTCCAGCACCAGAAGGTTGATCGCCTTGATCGGCC
>CBDTUG010000246.1:0-4082 GCA_965363555.1 uncultured Thermoanaerobaculia bacterium | reverse complement strand
ACCGAACCTGCGCAGACGATGGCCGGGGGAAAATTCCCCTCGAGCCGCTTGGCTTTTATCGCGACCTGGTCCTTCACCCCCTTCGAAGGCAGCTGACGGCAGAAGCGGCCGTGAGCAGCTCGTTGCTGGTTCTTTCCCAGGCTGCCAATGCTTGTGGCTTCTTCTGGGAAAAGCTGCGGGCGTGAGTAGAGTCCATGTGGTCGTGCCGGTCCATAACGGCGGAGACCAACTCCTGGATTGCCTGCGGTCGCTGAATCAACTCGTTGGACCACCCCCGGCGATTCTCCTGGTTGATAACGCCTCAACCGACGGAGCGATCGAGAAGGCCCGACTGATCTGTCCCAAGTCGGAGGTGCTGGTGCAACCGGTCAACCTCGGATTCGCTGCCGCCTGCAATCTCGGCCTGAACCTCGCCCGGGAGAGAGATGGCCAGATGGCCTTAATCCTGAATCAGGACACCGTGGTTGCACCCGACATGGTGGAGAAACTGCTGCAGTCGATGCTGGAAAAACCGAGGGCAGCCATCATCGGACCCAAGGCCTATTACCTCGATTCCACCGATGACGGAAGACCGCGGGTGTTGTTCGCCGGCGCCTATCACAGGAGACTGCCGCTGCGATTCACTCTTCCGGGGGCGGGAGAGCCCGACGACGGCGCCGTCGAATGCGCTCGCAGAGTTGACGTCATGTGGGGCCACGGGATGTTGGTCCGACTGGAGGCCCTCGATCAAATTGGGCTCTTCGACCAGGGGTTTTTCCTGTACCACGAAGATGTGGACCTCTGTCTTCGGCTACGTAATGCGGGCTACGAGATCTGGTACGAGCCCACGGCAGTCATGTGGCATGACCTGAGCGACTCGGATCGCGCCGAGAAATCACAGATGTGGCGCTGGCAACACAAAGTCGACAGTGCCTGGTACTTCCATCGAAAGCACTACCGCTGGCCGATGGCAGCGTTGCTGGGTGTGCTGACCACCGTTCATGAGGCGGCCCACCTCGCCCGTCAGGGCCACGCCGGGGCAACGATCCACTTGATGCGTGCACAACTCCGATGGCTACTCAAGGTGGCGGGTTTTCAAGGATGAAAAGGTACTTTTTGAGCCCAAATCTCATAGCCTTGGACTTCATCGTGAATCTCAAACCCCTGGTCCACGAGAACCTCCCTGATGCGGGGGGCCCACTTGTTCGTACCGGGCAGGCAGACACAGCTGAGCCTTTCATCTCGAATGGCCTGCCTGAGGATATTGGGGCCGTCGGCAAGATACTTGCCTGTGACATATTGCTTCACCCTGATCCGTCGCTCTAAGCCCGGGCCCAGGGTGTAAAAGTAGGTTTTACGGGCAATCAGCGGAAAGGGGTGATCGGGAAAGGTCGGCAGCCATTCGGTAATCCGGCTGGGGCCAACCACGATCCGACGTTCCCCGGAGGGAAGGGGCGGAAGGTCAGCGATGGCGGCGGCCACCTCACGCGCCGCCGTGACCTTCAAGCCCGGCCAACCGATATGAACCGAGCGGTTGCCCTTGGCGAAAATGTTCTGCCGAGGAATAAGGATCACGAGGACCAGGAGTACCCCGAATGTTCCGTAGCGAAGCCAGGCCGGCCAGCGTACTTTGGACCACGAGAGTGGTGCCAGCAGCACGGTGGCGATCAGGGCGGGGAACGGCAGGATCCACAGGATGCGCCAGTAAATCTTGAAACCCGTGACCTGCTTGACCAACAGGGAGGTCGCGACCGGGTTGAAAAAAAGCAAGAGTAAACCCGCCGTGAAGACCATCCATAAGCGACGAGCAGTTCGGCCCTCAACCACGAACCAGGCCAGTCCAGCCATGACACCGGCCAGGACCAGCGATGGTCCTCGACCGAAGATTCCGAACGCTTGGGTCCAGATCGCCACAAGAATCGGAAGACTTTCCTCCGACAAGAATTTAGGCGCTGAATTCCCGGGCAAGAAGGACCCGATCGCCGGTGAGGTGAGCTTGACGACAATGGCAGCAACGACCAGGTAACTCGAAGACAGGAGTCCGAGGACAAGACGTCGAACGCGCTTCCCTTTGCTCAGAACCGGAAGTCCTGCGACTACTGCCAAGATCGCTACAGGAGGGGCGATAAACAGAGCGGTGAAGCTGGCTCCCAGGGCGACAATCTGGCTCGCAGCGAGCAGGATCCAGTTGCGCAGCGTCGGATGACGGGACCAGCGTAGTGCGAAGACGATGACCAGCGGTAGTATCACAGTGACCAGAATGCCCTTGGCCTGGTGCAAACGAACGAATGAGAAGTTCCCCCATGAGTGGTGTGTAGAGCCGTTTGCGCAGAGGTAGACGAAGACCGCGAGCACTCCATAGCCCCAGAACCGGAGACTGAGAATTCGCATGAGGCGCCGGTAACTGAATATCGCCATGGCGGCAGCGAAAGGGGCAAAAAAGAGATGGAAGATCGTGATGGTCGGCACCGAGGTCACTTTCGACAGCGCGGCAGCCAGCACCTCGAAGGAGTGGAACCGATAACCCGCAGGCGCCAACGGCGTCCACGGCGGGGCATTCATGGTGTTGTTCTCGAGAATCGGCGATTGGGGTGCAGAGACCGCCGCCTCCGCCCAACTGATCCACTGACAGTCGTCCTGGTCGGGGCGGTGTGCAATCATGGTCAGGACCACGGCAACCACGACCACAACCCATACCAGGAGGCGCTGATGCCGGGACTCGGTCACGCCTTCGTCACTGATCGCAGTCGATTTTCCGGCAAGAAAGGAATCGAGGGTGAGCATCGCAGCCATGACGACCAAGGAAGTCAGCATCGTACGATACAGGCCACCCCCGGTGAAGGCATTGACATGGCAGGATACGGTCCATCCGGCCATGCCCAGTACGAGCGAGTCTCCGAGCCTCCCTTGTCGCAGACCACGAAGGACCTCCTTCGCCCACGATGAGGTCCTAGCGGTGGTCTCCAACGACGATGGCATCAGCGGATTATACCCTCCGAGTCCATCCGTTCACCTCGACCAGGGTCTGTTGTGGTAAAACGACACTTGCATGATCGGGTTCGCATCAAGAATGTGTTTGTTTGTGGTGTACCTTCTGGCCGCCGTCGGTTGCTCCGAACCGTCCTCTACTCGGGGTCCAAATTTGTTAATCCTGAGCGTCGATACCATACGAGCTGACGCGATCGGTCCGACCGCAAAAGACAAGATTTCGACTCCGAATCTCGACCGTCTTTATGCCGGCGGCACCTCTTTTTCGCAGGCCATCACACCGATGCCCCGGACCACTCCAGCCTTGGCAACCTTACTGACAGGCCTGTGGACCTGGAACCATGCCTCGCGTGAAGTCGGCATCCCGATGGGTGATGTCACAACCCTCGCAGAGGTTCTCCGTCGGGAGGGTTGGCAGACGGCGGCTGTGAGCGCCAATCTGTCAGCGTCGAAGAAGCAGGGACTTCACCGTGGATTCGACAATTTTATTGGGGCGAAGAATCTCAAAAATATTTACGGCGGACGACTGCTCAAAGATCTCGACGACATCGGTGCGGAAAATTCTATCGGCTGGGCCACCGCCACCACCGATCAGGCTTTGCGGAATATTGAAGAGTTCTCGCCTGACCAGCCGTTTTTCCTTTGGCTCTTTTATTTTGATCCCCACTTCATCTACCTTCCACCACCACCATTCACCGACGTGGAGGGGACGGAGGCTTGCTGGGACCTGTACTCCCATTTCAATACCCGGCGCCACCTTGGCGGTCAACTGTTCGCCAATGTCGGAGGATTGGCGGCGGCCGCTCTTGACGACTGTCTTCGCCTCTATCGCGCCGAGATTGAGTACTTCGACAGTGAGGTTGGACGTCTGATGACAGGCCTTGCCTCCCGTGGGTTACTGGATGACACGGTTGTCGTTTTCACCGTAGACCACGGCGAAAATTTCGGTGAGGGAGGAGTGTTCTTCGAGCATGGCTCCAACGTTCACGACGCCGCGATTCGGGTTCCCTTGGTCTTTTCCGGTTCGGGCATCGTCCCGGGTCGGGTGGATGCCTCGAGTGCCTCCCTGGAAGATGTAACCCCGACGGTGCTGTCACTTCTCGGGGTTCGCGAGG
>CBDTUG010000245.1:0-4098 GCA_965363555.1 uncultured Thermoanaerobaculia bacterium | reverse complement strand
TTCTGGAAGATGCCTTCCAGTGGCTGGAGAACCTCTACGCGAAATCGCTGGAGGTGGTCCTCCGCCACAAGATGCTGACCCTGGTCAGCACCAGCGTTGTGCTCATCATCGCCCTCCTCATCCTGGTTCCGCTGATCGGAGGAGAGTTCGCCCCCGCTGAGGACATGTCGATGTTCATGGTGGCCATCGAAGGGCCGGTGGGCATCTCCCTGCCCGCAATGGACCGGGCCATGCAGGCAGTCGAGCGCATCGTGCTGGCCCAGCCGGAGGTGCGGTCAGGCTTCTCGGCCGTCGATCTTGAGGAACGCGGCCAGGTCAACTCCGGCATCATGTTCTGCCGGATGATCAAGCCCAACCAGCGCGAGATATCTCAGGCCGATGTCGTTTCCCGCCTCCGACAGGATTTGACGGTGGTGACCGAGGTTACTGCTCGGGTTATCGAGTTCAGCTTCTACAACGTCAGCTCCGAGGGCGCCGAGTGGGCGCTTTCCTACTCGATTCGTGGTCCCGAACTTGACGAGTTGGACCGCATAGGCCGATCGTTGGTCGAAAGGCTTCAGGCAACCGAAGGCTTCGTCGACGTCGACACTAATCTCGATCTGGAGCAACCCCAGCTCTTTGTGCACGTTGACCGCGAACGGGCCCACGATCTCGGCCTTGATGCGGCCACCATCTTCGAGACGGTTTATGCCTTGATTGCAGGGCGGGAAGTCGGTTCTTTCACCACCGAAGGCAAGAGGCATGACGTGCGCATCAAGGTCCTGCCGTCTCAGGCGCAACGGCCCGAAGATATCGGCGCGTTGATGGTCCGAACACCTTCGGGCGCCATGGTCCGATTGGACAGCGTCGTCTCGATCTCCAACGGCGCCGGACCTATCGCCATCACCAGGACCGACCGCCAGCGCTCGCTTCTCTTGACGGCCAACCTCGAGGGTATTGCCCTCGACAGGGCACTGGAAATCACCGATGCCATCCTGGCCGAGGAACTGCCGGAAGGCTATCGGGCCAAGACCTCTGGACAGGCTGAGGAATTCGCACAAACCGGGCAGGCCCTGATATTCGCCCTTGCACTGGCCCTCTTGATCGTTTACATGCTGCTGGCCAGCCAGTTCGACTCGATGCTCCACCCCTTCACCATCATGTTCGCCCTGCCTCCGGCGATGGTCGGCGCCCTTCTGGCTCTGTGGATTACCGGCGACACACTGAACATCATGTCGGTCATAGGTATCATCCTGCTCTTCGGCCTGGTGACCAAGAACTCCATCTTGCTGGTCGACCTGACGATCCAGAAGCAGGAGAGTGGGCTCGATCGTGAAGCCGCATTGAAAGAGGCCTGCCCCATCCGTTTGCGACCCATCCTGATGACCGCCGTATCGATGGTCTTCGGCGTGTTACCCGTTGCCCTGGCCCTGGGCGAGGGCGGCGAGGCCCGTGCGCCGATGGCGATTGCTACCGCTGGTGGCATGACGACCTCGACGCTCTTGACCCTCTTCGTCGTACCCTGTGTCTATGCCTACATGGACCAGGCGACATCGTGGATGAGAAGAGGGCGGAACAAGGCATCACGCGCGACAGAGGCGGAGGAGTCGGCGTGAGGAAAAACCCGAAAACAGTTCAACCTGACTTGAGCGATTCTGGAGACTGATCCAACGAAGGCGTACGGCCAAACTGAGGTTTTTTCCAGCGCCGGTGGATCCAGGTCCACTGCTCCGGGTGCCGTCGGACGGCTGCCTCAATGACCGCCGTATACCTCTGGGTGTTGTGCTTGATCGTACGATCCCGGTCTCCGAACTCTTCGAAAGGCAACACTGGGGAAATTTCGATCGCATGAGTGCCGTCGGCCCGACGATGGGCAAAGATGGGCAGAACCGGAGCACCGGTTCGCTGGGTCAATACCGCAGGAGCCGGTAGCGTCGACGCCGGTCGACCAAAGAACTCCACCCAAAACTGTTCCGCACTGGCGAACTGATCCAGCACGAACACCACTGCCTTTCCGGCTCTCAACGCCTTGAGAATATCCCGGATGGAACCATGACTCAGGCTGATTTCGAGCCCTGAAGCCGAACGCTCTTCCATCCAGAATCGCTCAATGGCCTTCAACTTCAAGGGCTTGGAGACGATCATCATGGGAAATCCGCGAAGGGCCAGGGCGACCGCCGACACATCGTAGTTACCCAAATGAGCACTGAGGATCAAGGCCCCCTTTCCCTCGGCCAGAGCTTCTCTCAGGTGGTCCTCGCCCTGGAATTGCACCGCCAATTCGAGCGGCGATGTCCTCAGCAACCTGATCCTGAGAAATTCCACAACCAGCAGACCGTAGTGAACGAAGTTGGCTCGGACCAACCGCTTGAGTTCCGGGTTGGATGGAGACATCTCCAGTGCAAGGCTCATCTGCTCCTTGATCAGCGCTCTTCGGTAACGGATAACGTGGTACCCGAGCAGACCTAAACCGACCCCGATCCTCGTCGCCATTCGAGCGGGCAGCCGAACGGCCAACATCCGGAGCATTCGAAGCAGTGTCAACATGAGATATCCAGGCTCACCCTTGACTATTGAGGTGTGATAACAAGATCCCAGCGGCAACCGCAACGTTGAGGCTCTCGACGTCCCGCTGCAAGGGAATGCTAACCGTGTTGTCTGCGACAACCAGCGCCTCCTGCGAAAGGCCCTGACCTTCGGCGCCCAACATCAGGACCATTGGCGACGAGGGGCTCCATTGACCAACCGGCTGCCCTTCGCTTCCGGTGGCCCACAACTCTCCCTGATGGCGTCTAAGTCGATCGGCAACCCTTGACAACGACACGTCCCGTTCGACCGGGATACGAAATACCGCACCGGCCGAACCACGAACCGCTGTCGGCCCCCATGGATCGGCACACTCGGGCGCCAACAAGACCGCGGCCGCCCCTAAACCTGCTGCCGACCTGATGATCGCCCCGAGATTGCCGGGGTCTTGTATGCCCTCGAGGAAGAGACCGAATCCGCTTGAGGCCGGCCACACGGGCCACCGCGGCGCCTCGACCACCGCCAACACACCTTGGGGATTTCGGGTCGGGGCTATGCCGGCCAGGACCTCGGTATCCATTTCGAAGACCTGTTCGGCCGCTGCCATCCATGCGCCGGCCTCGGAGGACTGAGACAGTCCAACCGAAAGATACAACTCCAGAACCCCAATATCCCACCGGATGAGATCGTCCAGGACTTTCGCGCCGTCGATGATCACCTGACCGGGAACACGGGACTGAACCCGGCGCCGGAGATCCTTGACCCGAGCCGATTTCTTGCCGATATATATCATCAATACCCTCGTCTCCTAGCTCCGGATGGTCTTCAGCGGTCGAACCTCTTTGATCAGTTCGAAATCTCGGTCGTCGTGCAGAAGTACACCATCGGTTCCGAGTACCAACTGAGCGACCAAACAGTCGATCGTACTGTGAATCGTGATGCCCTTCCGCCCACACTCAAAGTAGATTCTTGCAGCCTTGGCCCGTGTGGACCATCCGTCGGAACAGGCCAAGACTCGCTGAACACCGAGATAATCCTCGAGCAGACGCCACTCACGTTCGTCCCTGGCGCCCTGCAACAATTCTTGACAACAGACGGCGGGCAAGAGGTAAGGAATGCCCTCGTGTTCGATTGTGCGAAACCGTTCCACCGCCGGGGTCCGTCGCCCCTTGAAGAGATCCACCAATACGGAAGTATCGACGACGATCACGAGCTGCCCTCACGAAGATCCTTGTGATCGTACCGATCCGCAAACCGGATCTTGCCCTCGAGTTCCAGAAGGTTCCGGCGCCGCCTGACGTCAATCAAGACCCTCAAAGCCTCGTTAACCAGGGCTTTCTTCGTCTTGATACCGGTCAACTCGATAGCTTGTGCAACGAGGTCGTCATCCAGAACAATGTTGGTTCGCATCAGTGCCTCCAGTTTCATCATACACCACTTATGGTGTATGATGATACACGACCTTTCGCTCAACTTGTTTCGATTGATCGGATCACCAGCCGTTAGGACTAACCCTAAGCAGCACGCCGCCGCAGTTTTCTGTCCCTGCCTTTCTTCTCCTTTTTCGTGCCTCTTTGTGCCTTTTTGTGGCTA
>CBDTUG010000244.1:0-4099 GCA_965363555.1 uncultured Thermoanaerobaculia bacterium | reverse complement strand
TGAAATTCTCACGTTTACTGCAAATTTTGCGGTCAATATACCACCCGTAGTTGCCGCCGGACCGGATCAGATAGTTGCCTTGACTGAGAGTGTTGCACCCGATCCGGTTGCTGGTGCAGGGGCGCAAGGCCTTTAATCGCATTGCCGGACTGAGGGGTGGCGCCTTCCAATTGACTCTGGAAACCGCACCTGAGGAAAGGGCGATTGATGTCGATTTGGCGACTCTGGTCGGCGATGCTGTCGAGGAAAAATTCCAACTGGACGAAATCTTTACGCGGCTGGCATCGTTAAACTCTCGTGTCGAAGTTCGGATGGGTGGGAACTTTTTCAATACCGAGTTCACTGAGGTTCAACGCGCGATCCTGACGGCGGTCCGTGGGGCGAAGAACTTCGCCGACCTGATTGATCTTGTCCCGGATTCTGATCTCAAAGTCCTTGAGGCGGTTGAGGAGCTTCAAGAGCGGGGCATTATCGTCATCCACGAGCCTGAACATCAGATCCACGTTGTGACGGATTCAACCTGTGATCTCCATCCGACGATCATTCGGCGAGACGCCGTCACAGTGGTCCCACTTTCGGTGCTCTTCGGGTCCAAGGTCTTCAAGGACGGAGTCGACCTAATGGCCGACGATTTTTACTCAATGCTTCGGGAGTCCGACGTTTTCCCAAGCACCAGTCCTCCGGGCAAGGGTGAATTCCTTGATGCTTACCGGCGGCTGGTAGGCACCGGTGATGTCATCTCTCTGCACATTTCATCGGCACAGTCTTTGACCTTTGCACATGCGAAGGAAGCTGCCGAGGAGGGGCAGGGGGAGTTCGCCCAACTTCGCGAAAAGGCGGGCTCGATGCGGGCGCCGATCGTGCGAGTGGTCGATACCCGGGTGAATTCGGTTGGACTGGGCATGCTGGTTCGCTTCGCCAACCGGATGGCCCGAAAGGGCCTCGGCGTGGAGGAGATTGGGGACAGGATCGAAAGTATCTCCAACCGTCTGCAATTCTTCTTCCTCGTTGACACTCTGGAATACCTGAAAAAGGGCGGCAGAATAGGTGGCGCCCGTGCTTTCATCGGTACTCTCCTGGGCATCAAACCCATTCTGGCGATGGCCGGTGGTGAGGTTCAGGCTGTCGACAAGGCGCGGGGCGGGAGTCGAGCCCAACCAAAGTTGGTTGAGTTGCTCAAGGAAAAGGTCAGCACAGACGTGCCGGTCTTTGGTGTTGTTGCCCATGCATCTGCGCCGAAGTGGGGCGCCCGGTTGACCGAGCTGGTAAGGGATACGTTCACGATCGAGGAGTTGTTTGAGGGCGAGATTGGCCCAATCGTAGGCGCCCATGCCGGCCCGGGAACGGTCGGTTGCGTACTCTTCGCCCCGGAACCCGAGGAAATGGAACTGCTGAGAGCTGATCGCTAGAAAATCTGTAAGACCCGAGTGGACATTGTGGACTGTCCACCGCGTCCAGATCGTCCACTCTGTCCACCTCTTGCTGCAGCCTTTATTGAGGCCAAGCTTCAATCTTGGTGATCCGGGTCTTGATGCCCTCGACGGTGACCGTTTCGCCTACTTCGTGTCCCAACAGGCCTTGTGCCAGGTCGGTGCCGTTGGCGAATATCCTGCTCGTGAGGTCGGCATCCCAGGCGCCGAGGATGGTCAAAGGATCGACGGCCTCTTCGAGGCTCTGGTCAAAATGTACGACTGTGCCGATATTGACCTTTGACGTATCGGCCGCACCCGGCTCCAGTGTGCGGACCTCTGCGAGGTCATCCTGGAGCTTGGAGGCCCTGGCCGATTGGAGTTCTTGCCGATCCCTCAACATGTGGTATTCGAAGTTCTCTCTGAGGTCGCCTTCGGCTGCTGCCGCATTGATGCCCTTGAGGGTCTTGGGTATTTCATGTTCCACAAGGGTCTTCAGTTCGGCGCGCTTGGTCTTGATCGCGGCGCCCGTCGCGACGAAGAGTACGATCTCGACCTCCGAGTCTGTGGAGCCTTTCGTCTGCAAAGCTGCCTGTTCGATCAATCGGAGGGAGCCGGGTTCGACGCTGTCGATCCGGGAGAGTCGTGCCACGAAACGG
Source organism: uncultured Thermoanaerobaculia bacterium (assembly GCA_965363555.1). GTDB lineage: Bacteria > Acidobacteriota > Thermoanaerobaculia > Thermoanaerobaculales > Sulfomarinibacteraceae > DAOWGJ01. The sequence continues at coordinate 2,031 of CBDTUG010000244.1, read as the reverse complement.
GTTGTCTGTTGTGGTGAGGCCTGTTCGAGAATCAGCCGGATGGCGGCTTTGCCACCCTCGAGCAGGCCCTTGCCCCGGCTCCGGAACTCGGAGAATTCTCTCCGGGACAAGATATCCGGAATTTTCTCCAACAGAGACGGTGTCAACCGGCGTCTGAGAACCTCGGGGGCATTGTTTTCGGTTGTGGCCTCGCTGGCCCACAAGAACTGGGCCGGGTGCTTGAGGTGATTTCGAAAAGTGGTTTCCAACGCGGCATCCAGAGCTTCCGAAGCGCCGCCCTGGTCCAATTGTCGGGCGATGTGATCCAGCATCGGCGAACTTTTCTCGTGGAGGAACCACTCGGCCCAGATCTCAGGCCAGCTTTCGGTCCTCGCCGATCGGAATTGCTCCAAAGCGCCCTGGCGGGACGCTCGCTCCTTGATGCCTGAGAGTATCTGAAGGGGGATGCCGGACCGGGCCAGTTCCGACTGACAACGGGTGGCAGCCTCGGCCCCGCCGGGCAGGGACGTTAGGAGGTCGGCGGTCTCCCATGCCAGGCCCGGGTTGTCTCCGATCAGGCCATCCAGGCCTTCCATCAGGAACTCTGCGGCCTGCCTCGCTTCCGTTTTTCCACGTTGGCCCAGGCTGCGGGCGGCTTTGAGACGTTCTCTTGGACCGGCTGATTTGAGGTCTGCCAGCAGCGCTTTGGCTGCGTCTTTGGCTGAGGCGGACACGCTGTAACGAAGCCTCGAACCGGTTCCGGAGGAGAGTATTCGTGGGTTCTTTCGTGCCTTGGTCCACCACGAAGTCCAACCGGACGGTGCCAGCAGGTTCTCCAGGGCGGTCTTGATCGCTGCGACCTCGGTTGGTTTCCCCATGCCTTCGAGGATGTGGACCAAGGTTGCGCCTGGGTCGTTTGCGACTGCTGCGGCCAAGCCCTCGGGGTCCTCGACCTTGAGGCGGAGGAAAGATCCTTCAGGGAGGACGCGGACGTAGCGGGTGACTGCTCCAAAGGGGATCGATACCGGCCGACTCCCTCCGATATCGACCTTGAGGTTTTCAAGTTTGAGGTTAATTTCGGTGACTCGGCCTACGCCTTGCCCTTGGACCTCGACGACGGTCCCTACATCGTGATTGAGCCAGGTTTCCATCGATTCCAATGCCTCCAGGGGGTGGCGTGCTTCCGCCGGTGCGTAATGGTCAATAACAGCATCAAGGGATGGACTCTTCCGCCGTACAATGGAGAAGGTCCGGAGAAGTCGGTCTACTCGGTCGGTATCGTTGGCGTCGGCCAGACGAATCAGCTCACGCAGAGCTGCGAGGGCGCCGCAGGCATCGTCCGAGGCCTCGAGAGTCTCTGCCAGCAGTTCCAACAGAGTCAGGGCTTGGTTTTTTCTCCCGTTTTTCCACATCTGGCGGCGGACCTCGAGCAATTCGAGGGTCGGGATTGGCTGTAGTTCAAGAGCCTCCAGCCATAACTCTTCGATGCGGTCCCAATCGTGGGAGTCCACAGCTTCCTGTATCTCGGGCGGCGGGACGATCTCGATCATAGGGCCTCCGAGCGCATTGTACCTGTTCAAAACTCAGCGTCCCTTGTTGAGATCTTAAAGATGAAGGTATTTTCTTTTTCCGACGCGAAGACCTGAGTCAAGGATGGCCAAGCTTGAAAACGGCGAAGGCGTTGAATCGCCTCATTCGAATCTACCTTGACGAGGACATGAGTCACATCGAGGCGTGCGACCGCTTGAAGAAATCGCGCCTCGTTGGGAGTTGCCAAGAGGTCCTCGTTGAGGTTCAACCGCTCGAACGCGTCGACAGATGGATTGGTGTGGCCGGCGGGCAGGGCAGCGCATTTTCGGCCGGTGAGGCCGGCGACACCCATATAGGCCTCGGGCGCCGGACAAGCTATGACGGCCTCGATGGTGGTGGAGTCTTTGATCCATTTGACGGTTTCCTGACGAACCGAGGCGATTTCATCAAGATTCGCCAGGTAGACGCCCCCAAATTGGAGATAAGCAGTGGCCGGCGCTAGAATTCCGATCAGGAGGAGGC
>CBDTUG010000243.1:0-4106 GCA_965363555.1 uncultured Thermoanaerobaculia bacterium | reverse complement strand
TACCTGGGGGCCCGCATATTCGTCCCGCTGGGCAGGAGTTACGACACAACGATCCATCTCGACTGGTTTTCCAACGACTACTACGGCCTGGGAACGGAGTTCCGGTGGGCCCCAACTCAGGGCGCCTACGGTGAAGTCTATGCCTACACCGTTCGTGACCCTGTTGACAGCGTGTGGCAATGGAAGATCGACGGACGGCACCAACAAAACGATGTCCTGGGTTTCAGACTGACAGCCGAGATCCACGAATTGTCGGACAATGACTTCTTCCAGGAATTTGAAAACGACGTTCAACAAAATACCCGCCGCTACCTCTACTCCTATGCCTTGGCGACCCGGTCACGAGGCCCTGCAACCCTCAATCTCCGCCTGGATCGGCGAGTTACCTTTCTGACAGCCGACGACGTCACGCAGCACCAGCTGCCCGAGGCCGAAATCCGCATTCGGTCCAACCGCATCGGCCAGACCGCGCTCTACTGGAATATGATTTCGTCGGTCAACGTGTTCAACGTCGACCGCGGCGGTGACCTCAAGGGCACCTACGCCCGTGCAGACCTATTCCCCGAAATCTCCTACACCCTCCCCGGCCCGACCTGGCTGACGGTCACCCCCAGCGTCGGCGGCCGGGTTACCTGGTACAGCTCCCGCTACACCGAAGATCGTAAAGCCTTTGACGAAACGCCGATATCAAGAATCTATGGCTTGGGCCGATTAGACATGGTCGGACCGTCCTTTTCCCGGATCTTCGATCTGGACAACGATAAGGGCACCAGAATCAAGCACCTGATTGAACCCCGCCTGGTCTACCAATACCTGTCGGACCCAGGCGAAGACGCTGACCTGATTCCCCTCTTCGACGAGGTGGATTCGACGCCCATTACGAATCGCGTCACCCTGACCCTGGCCAATCGACTCTATGTCAAGTCCCGAAAAAGCCCCAGCGCTCGAGAAGTAGCATCACTGGACTTCTTTCAAACCTATTCGTTCTCTGATCCCTTGAGCTACGGCGCCGACGGCGTGACATCTCAGAAAAGCCCCTTTGGCGTTTCGCTGCGGGTCGTCCCGGTGATGGGGACAGCGATCGACGCCCGAGCCTCATTCGACACCTTGACCAACAAACTGCGATCAAGCTCTCTTTCGGCCTCGACCTTTCGACCGAGCTACAACGTAGGACTGACCTGGTATGACGGGTATTCGGCGACTACGGGAGACAAGACCTCGTCCCAGGTTCAGGCACGCGTCGGCCTAAAAAAACCCGATTTCCCTCTCTCCTTCGACGTTCAAGTCGCCTACGATATGGAAAAAGCCCTGGTTCAGCAACAACGCTACGGCCTGGGCTGGCAAGGGACCTGCTGGGGCGTGAGGGCGGAGTATCGAGATCTCACATCTGCTGCCTACCCGGCCAAAGACTATCGGCTGATCATCTCTCTCAAGGGCATCGGTGACCTCCCGACGATCAAAGGATCTTTAGGGCCATAGGAGGCTGTATTGCATTGAGCGCGAACGGATTTTGGAGCGCCGCGAAGGGTCCATTGAGGCGGGTTTACGTCGCTGTACTCCGAGTACGGGTCGAAAATCCAACAACAATGGGGCTTCGCGCCGCCCGAAAGGCGGCGTGATTCTATGCGATACAACCTCCTAACCACTCGTGACCCTCTTCCCCACCAATTCAACATACTCTGTGGTAAAGTGCCCGCCGTGCGCGATTTACTGCCCTTCATCACTGTCGTAATTCTCTGTTGTATCGTGAGTTCCACTGCGCTCGGGACTGATGAGTCCAGTTCACTTGAGCCGTTACAGGGACTGCGAGGCGGTGCCAAGGTCGATGCCCTGGTTGACCTCGTCGTCGAGCGGCAACGTGCCCTGAAGAGTCTTGAATCCACCTTTGTTCAAGATAAGAGTTCGGAGTTGCTTCTGGAGCCGGTGACCTCCAAGGGTCGGTTCCGATTCAAGGCCCCGGATCGGGTACGTTGGGACTACCATTCGCCTGGCGAGATGATTGTGGTGTTCGCAGGCGAGACGCTGACGACCTTCAGACCTTCTGACCACGTGGCCGAAAGGATTACGGTACCCAAGAAGCACCGTCGATTCGTCAAGGTCCTGGCTGGAACTCAACCTCTCGATGAACTCAAGACCCAGTTCCGCCTGACGCTGTCCGACCGAGGGGCGCCCGAGCCCCTGGTTCTGACCTTGAAGCCCATCCATCGAACCCTCAAACGGAAACTGACTCAGGTGCGGTTGGAAATCGACCGAACGCTGTTGCTGCCTGTTGTCGTCGAGTATGAGGATGCCGACGGAGATTCGACCCGCTACGAGTTCCTGGATCTTCAGGTTGATCCGGAGATTGACGACGAGATCTTCGAACTTGTCCTGGGCGCTGATATTCGTGTCAGCAAAATCGAAATGCCTGATTGACAGTGCCGGCCCTACTCCCTTTTTCCATAACCCATGAAGACCGATTGACCAGGGCGCGGGCCACATCCTTGACGACGCCTCACGGCGTCGTCGAAACTCCGGCCTTCATGCCGGTCGGGACCTGCGGCACGGTCAAGGGCATTGCCGGCTGGGAGTTGGACCGGTTGGGGCCTCAGATGGTCCTTGCGAACACCTATCACCTGGTTTTGCGCCCAGGGCTTGATCGAATGAATCGGCTGGGCGGCATCCATCGCCTGATGGGTTGGCAGGGGCCGATCCTGACCGATTCGGGGGGCTATCAAGTTTTTTCCCTCGCGGCCCGGAGAACACTGAATGACGACGGCGTCGTCTTTCGGTCACACCTCGACGGCAGCGCTCACACCTTTTCGCCGGAGTCGGTCGTTGACGCCCAGATCGGTTTCGGGGTCGACGTGGCGATGGTCCTCGACGAATGCCTGCCTTTCCCTGCAGAACCGTCAGCCATTGCCCCCTCGGTCGATCGCACACTCAGATGGGCACGAAGGGCTCTGACCCGGGCGCAGGAACGACGGGAGGTCGATGGATGGGCCGGCGGGCTCTTTGCTATCCAGCAGGGTTCGGTCAATCCCGATATTCGGCGTCAATGCAGTGAACACCTGGCATCGATGCCCTTTGACGGGTATGCCATCGGGGGTCTGGCAGTCGGTGAGTCCACCGAGGTCCTTCACGAGGCGGTTGATTTCTGCGCGCCGATGCTGCCGCTTGAGCGGCCTCGGTATTTGATGGGGGTCGGGTATCCGGAAGACCTGTTGCACGCCGTCGCGTGCGGTGTAGACCTCTTCGACTGCGTCTTGCCGACCCGGTCGGCACGCACGGGCAAGGTCTTCACCTCGAGGGGCGAACTGGTCATCAAAAACGCCCAGTGGGCTGACGACGACTCACCCCTGGACCCTGAGTGCGACTGCCCCACCTGTGCCAAGTATTCCAAGGGTGCCTTGCGTCATTTTTTCATTTCAAGAGAGGCAACCTCGGTCGTCTTGTTGACCATTCACAACCTTTACTACTTTCTCTCCTTGATGCGAGGCGCTCGGGAGGCTATTATGGCGGGCCGCTACGGCGAGTACCGAGAACGATACCAGTCGAACCGGGAGTTGGGGCCTTTAGAAGAAGCCCCGAAATGAGGTGAACATGGGAGCAGAAGCGGCGGGTGGAAGTCCATTCGGCATGATGTTGCCGTTATTGTTGGTGTTGGGGGTGTTTTATTTCATCGTCATCCTGCCGGCAAAGAAACAGCAGAAGAAAAAGGACTCAATGGTTGCGTCCCTCAAGAAGGGCGACCGGGTCGTGACATCAGGTGGCATTCATGGCACGGTGTCCAACGTCGAAGATGACACGGTAATGGTCAAGGTCAGCGAGAACCAAAAACTCAGAGTCAGTAAGAGCGCCGTGGCCGGTTTGGCCGACGGAGAAGGCGTGTCCTAAAAGACACAGCGGGTGCGTTTGAGCGGGGGCCGAACAACGGTCACACGTATTGAGCGCGCCTCGAGTGGAGGCGAGAGTGGACAAAAAGATTATCTATCGAATCGTGCTCATCCTGGTCGTGGTGGGTCTGGCCTCGTGGTCGGTCTACCCGCCCGGAGAGCGCATCAATTTTGGCCTCGACCTCTCGGGTGGAGTTCACCTGGTGCTCCAGGTCCAGACCGATGACGCCA
>CBDTUG010000242.1:0-4113 GCA_965363555.1 uncultured Thermoanaerobaculia bacterium | reverse complement strand
TCCGTTTCTTCGGTCTCAATCAGAAATTCCCCAGGCGAGGTGAAATTGAAAATCGGTGTCCTCCGCGGCAGTCGCTTGGCACCATTTTGGGCCGTTACCCGGCAAGGTCCCCCCGTGGTCCTGAAGTGGGAGAAAACCAGTTGCTGCGACTTGGTTCCGGTTTCCTGGGGGCAGTCCAAGGTCACTGTGCATCGGCCGTCGACCGACGGCATCGGGATTGAGACGGTTTGACCATCAATGTTGATCGTCGCGACCTCTACGCCATCGACCAAAACCCTGCACGTCCCATAGGAGAGGCCAGGCGCTGCGTAGGGTTCGTGAGGATCCGAAAAATGAGTCCAGAGCAGGAATGGCTCCTCATCCTCAACGGTTTCGACCCACCCGGTGACAGCATCGCTGATCTCGGCCGCGTTCCGGAACCAGGAGTACTTGAAGCGCTGATCGTAGGTATCGAAGCCCTGGTCCAGGCCGAACTCGGCCTTGATGACCCCGAGGCTGATGAAGGCTGCAGTCCGCATCCCGTGGGCCCGAGCCAGTTCAGGCAAGGTCTCAAACCCCTCGGCCAGCAACTGAGTATTGTTGAGAACCCCATGGTCGGAGGGTAAGAGTCCGGTGAAAAGACTGGAGTGGCTTGGGCCCGTTATCGGAATATGGGACCGTGCCATTGAAAAACGAACGCCTCGGGCGGCCCACGCATCCAGATTCGGCGTCGCCACCGGCCCACCGGCGCAACTGAGATGATCACCGCGCAGGGTGTCGATGACGATCAGAATGATGCGTCGGATCTTGAAATCGTCCTTCGGCGGCCCAGTGCCACACCCGCCGATCGAAATGACGATCGAGACCACCATCAGTCCTACGACAATTCGGGTTCGTCTGGTTGGGAAAATCGTTCCGTTCTTCATTGTGGCTCAGTGTACCGGCTTCCTTCTCGATTTTCTTCTACGGAATCTCAGTAATTCTGGCGGATACAAATGCCAATTACTTGATGAGATCTCGTATGATACAGACTCTACTTTGGCTTTCGTGGTTTATTTTTTTGCCGTGAGGACCAAAGAGAGGCCCAACGAACGCAACCCCCAACCAGGGTTGTACGTATCTGGGTGGGGGCCCGGCCGGGTCCCTTGGCGAGGAGTACTGATGACCGGAAAAATACCATTCTTGATGACCATTTCTCTTGCAATACTGCTGGCCGGCGTCAGCGCCGGGCAGTGCGAGACCCCGGCGACCCTCAGCGAGTTGGCTGAAAGTGCTCTGCTGACCCACGAGAAGATTGACAAGGTCGACAGCGATGTCCGGCGGGCCGAGGCTCGAATCCAATTGGCCCGTTCGGTCCTGATGCCCTCCCTGGAGCTCAACGGCACGACGACCTGGTATGGGGACGAGGCGACGCTGGACCTCTCACCAACTGACAGCTTGGTCATTCGCCCCTCCAACGACTGGAGCTGGAGTGCTGATGTCCAGCAAACGCTGTTCTCCGGCCTTCGTCCCTGGCGGGCAAAGAATGTCGCCCTACTCCAGCGAGACGAAGCCCTGCTCAAAAGGACGACCACCGCCAACAATTTGGTGCTGGATGTTGCGGCCGCTTTCTTAAGGGCCACCGCCGACGCCCAACGAGTCGATGTCGCCCGCTCGAACCTCGAGCAGATCGAGAGCCAGCTAAAAGTCGCCGGCCGCCGCTTCGAAGTCGGGGAAACCGCTGCCGCTGATGTGGCACGGTGGCGTGCCGAACGGGCAGCGGCCCATCAACGACTGGTTGTGGCTGAAGGCGACGCGGCTCTGTCACTGCGCCTTCTCGAACGACTGACCGGCAGCGGCACAATCGAGGCACTGGCCCCACTGCGGGGGATCCCGGCGCCCACAGGGACCGATGAGCAATTGGTCGATCAGGCCCTGAACACACGGCTCGAGGTCACAACGTTGGAAAACCAACTTGAAGCTGCAGGCCTGATGATCAAGATCGAGAAAGGCGGATGGCTGCCTGAGGTCACTGCGAATGCACAATATTACAGTCAAAAGGCGGCATTCCCCTCCCAGGACTGGACGTCAGTCGCACTGACGGCAACGGTTCCGGTTTGGGATGGCGGCCGAACGGCCGCCAGAGTCGCCGAAGCGCGGGAGGACCTTCGCCAAGTGGAGTATCTCAAACGTGATGTGTTCCGGGCGATTGCCAATCAGGTTGATGCTGCCGCTATCGGTCACAGGGCGGCGGTTGCCGCCGATGAAGCTGCTGAAGAGCGCGTCGATGCCGCCCGAGAGGCCTACCGCCAAGTCGAACGGGCCTACCGGGTCGGCGAGAACTCCGCAACCGACCTCTTGACAACCACGACTGAACAAATCGATGCCGAGACGGTAGCCATCATCGCCGGGGCGCAACGTGAGTACCAGGCCATTGCCCTGCGCCACGCGATCGGTCTCAGCCCTCTGCCGGATCTTGACCCTTTGGCCATTCTAGCTGCCCCGATAGCTTCTGAGGAGTGACACCGTGCGATCGAAATCTACAGCGTTCATACCAATACTGATCCTGACATTGGCTCTTGCGGCCTGTCATCCTGGAGGCTCCGACGACTCCACTACCGCCAGAGAAAGCCTTGACCGCAATCTCGAACCCAGAAAGGTCAAGGAGATCGTTCCGGAAGTTCGGGAAGAACGACCCTCGGTTGCCCTGGTCGGTGAGGTCAGGGCGTTCGACTCACTCAGGATTTCCTCGGAAGTCGCCGGGAGAGTCGAAAAGGTCGATGTTGAAGTTGGTGACAGAGTGACCAAGGGGCAGGCATTGCTCTCGGTCGCCCGCCGAACCTTTGAACTTCGGCTCCATCAGGCGGAAGCGCGGATCCAGGCGGCCAAGGCCGACCTGGACCTGGCCCGCCGGGAACTCGCCCGAAAACAGGACCTGGTCTCGGACAAGACCATTCCGCAGGCGACTTTCGACCAGGCACAGGCCCACCATGACCTGGCCGCCGCCGCCCTGCTCGAGGCGGTCGCCACTCGAGACCTTGCGCAACACGACTTCGAAGTCGCCATCGTTCGTGCACCCGCCGCCGGCGCCGTCACCGGACGGTCGGTAGTGGCCGGTCAGTGGACCGATGTCGGGGAAGGTCTTTTGGAAATGGCCATCGGCACCAAGGTCAAGATCGTCGCGCGGGTGCCCTCCCACTGGGTAGGCGCCCTTCAAGGCCTGGACGGCTTTGATTTCACCGTCGGCACTCACCAGCCGACGCGCCGGGCCAAGCTCTATTCGATTGATCCGGTGGTCCAGGAAGCCAGCCGCTCGTTCGAGGTCGTCGGAACTGTACCGGCCGAGGGCCTCAAACCCGGAATGTTTGCCAACGTGACCCTGGAAGCCCCCGACATCGTGCAAAGTCTGTGGTTGCCGGTCGCGGCAATCCTGACCTCCGACACACCCAAGGTCTACATGGCCCAGGATGGTCGGATTGCCGTCCGGCGCATTCAGACCGGACTGCGGGACGACGGTATGATCGAAGTCATCTCCGGCCTCGATCAGGGCGAACGGGTGATCGCCGATGTCGCCGGCCTCTCACGGGACCTCCCCGTTGAGGTCGTGCAATGAGGAGCTGTCAGCTCACAACAAGGGCACAGAGAGTGAGATCTTTATGAATCTCTCAGAAATCGCAATTCGCCGTCCGGTTTTCACGCTGATGTTGATGTTGGCGCTGGTCGTTTTCGGCGTACTCGGCTACCAGACCCTTCCGGTCAACCTCCTGCCGTCCCTGGACGTACCCATCGTCACCGTGATCACGATCTTGCCAGGCGCCTCCCCCGAGGTCATGGAGTCAGACGTCACCGACGTCTTGGAGTCAGCTGTCAATACAATCGAGGGCATCAAGAACCTGACTTCGTTCTCGGGCCAGGGCGTTTCCCAGATCACCGTCACCTTCACGCTGGACCGGGAGATCAACATCGCCGCCCAGGATGTGCGCGACAAGGTCTCCGGCGCCGTGGGACAACTGCCCCAAGACGCAGAGCAACCGATCGTCCAGAAAATGGACATCAACTCCCAGCCGATGTTGTGGATTGCGGTGTCGGGCCTGGACAACCGAACACTCTCGGACTACGCCGACCAGGTGCTCAAGCCCAAGCTGCAGTCTGTTG
>CBDTUG010000241.1:0-4125 GCA_965363555.1 uncultured Thermoanaerobaculia bacterium | reverse complement strand
CGCCTGTTGGGATCCGGGGTTGCAGGCGCTCATGGTGTAGAAGGGTAGCAGGAAGACGAAATGCAGGTCACAGGTTACAAGCTTCAGGCAGCAGGCCGCGGGGAACAACGAGCAGTGGCAAGAGGTACCCACCTGTGGTTTTTCCTGAAGCCTGAGACTTGAAACCTGAAACCCTGATTCGGATTCCCGTGGCAATTCGCTATCATGTGCTTCCGGTGGGATTGGGCTGGCGAACTTTGGAGGTTGCTGGATGACAAAAACGACACATGACGGACCCCTGGAAGGTGTCGTTGTTCTCGACCTGGGGCGAATGCTGCCAAGTGCGGTTTTGGCTCGCCAGTTGCTGGATCTTGGCGCCCGGCTGATCAAAATCGAGGATCCCAACGGTGGGGATCCAATGCGCCAGGTGCAACCCTTGGTTGGTGGCATGGGGGCCGCTTTTGCAGCCCTCTACCCAGGGGCGGAAAGTGTTGCCCTGGACCTCCGAAGTGTCGAGGGGACGAACCGACTGCGGCACCTTGTCGAGGGCGCAGACGTGGTGGTCGAGACTTTCAGGCCGGGCACGATGGAGAAGTGGGGTATCGGAGCGGAAGATCTTTGTGGTATCAATCCTCGCCTGATCTACTGTTCGATGTCGTCGTGGGGGAGAGGGCCGGTCGGCTCAGGGAAAATTGGTCACGACCTTAATTTTGTTGCGGCCACGGGAGCGCTCGACCTCATCAATTCGACTGAGGTCCCGGCGCTGCAAATGGCCGATGTTGGCGCCTCCCTTCTGGCTTCCTCGGCCATTCTGGCGGCTCTCTTCAGGAGGGAACGGACGGGGCGAGGCGCGGTGATCGATCAGCCCCTGGTCAGCGGGACCGTGCCGATGCTCGCATGGGCCTGGGCAGATCGGGCGGCCGGGGGCGGTGTGTTGAGTACGCTTTTGTCCGGCCGCTGGCCCTGCTACAGGCGCTATCACTGTGGTGACGGTCTGGAGATCACGGTGTCAACGATCGAGCCCAAATTCTGGATTAGTTTTTTGTCGCTGTTGGATTTGGAAGAGCTGGCCCTGGCGGGCACGGATGACGGGGATGAGGGCTTGGTGGCGGTTGAGAAAATCAAAGAAGCCCTGTCAGCTCGACCGAGAGCCGAATGGCTGGTTCAGTTCAAGGCCGCCGGACTGCCGGTCAGTCCGGTGTTGGACCTCGATCAGGCTCGGGAGGACGGTCGTTTGCACGAAGCGGGTCTGGCCGGCGAGGTCAAGACCGCGGACGGCGGCACACTGCCGGCTTTGGGGCCCTTCATCCCATCCCTGGGCCGGACGCCCGATCGGGCGGCGCCACGGCTCGGAGAGCACGGCACGGCCTTTGAAGAAGGAGAGACCTCGTGAATGTTGTCTGGGCTAGCGTGCTGCGATCTGCCGGTCTCGCGGCGTGTGCCGGCGTGGCGCTGGCTCTGGCCTTGCCAGGCCTCAACGTGTGGCCCATGGTATTCGTATTTCCGGCGCTGTTTTTGGAGAGTCTGCGCACGCCGATGCGGTGGTGGCACGCGGCGGTCCTCGGATGGTTCGCCGGAATGGTTCACTGGATGGTTGCGTCTCACTGGGTCGTCGACGTCTTGGCCGGATTCGGCGGTTTTCCGGTCCTTGGCGCCTGGGGAGGCCTGGTGGTCATGGGCCTGTTCCTGGGCTCGACCTGGATTCCGGTGGCGGTTGTCATGGCCGTTGTGTCACCACGAATGAGGGTCCTGATTTTTCCGGCGGTGTGGATCCTGGCAGAAGTGGCCCGCCGGTTTTCGCCCTACCTCTTCCCGTGGAATACAACGGCGAGCTGCCTGGCGGACCTGCCCCTACTGTTGAGTTCCTTGTCGGTGTGGGGTGCGACAGGCCTTGGGTGGGCCCTGATTGCCCTGGCGACCGGCGTTTGGGCCCAGTGCTGTTCCTCGACCCGCAGGTTCGGCGCCTTCATGATCTGTGCGGCCATTGTGTTCACGGGCGTGATGACCTTGATAGCACCCGTTGCCGAATATTCGGGCAAGAATCTGACGGTTGCACTGATCCAGCCGGGTACGACGATGGAAGAACGCTGGAATCCAGACATGTGGCCGGAAACGACCGAGAGGGTTTGGGCCTTGTCACAGGCCGCGTCGGCCCAGAATCCGGATCTGATCGTATGGCCGGAAAGTGCAATGCCTTACCGTTTCGACAGCGATGCCCGATACCGTCGGCAGGTTCTCGAATTTGCTCGATCGGCTGGATCGGCCGTCGTGCTCAATTCGGTGGGCCGGACGTCGGACGGGGGCTATACGAACTCAGCCTTTGCCCTGCGCCCCGACGGAGCGGTGAGCCGATACGACAAGGTGCGTTTGGTGCCGTTCGGTGAGTATATTCCGATGTGGGGCCGTGTGTTTGTCTCGGACTCACTGGTGCGGGAGATCGGCGCGTTCACTGCGGGGACCGAAGTCGTGCCCCTGGATGCCGGAATCCCTGTGGGGCTTGCCGTCTGTTACGAGATCGTCTTTCCCAATGTCGTGGCCCGGCAGGTCCGAGCCGGCGCAGAGGTCCTGGCGACCCTGACCAACGATGCCTGGTATGGCACCAGCTGGGCACTGGATCAACACTTCGCCCAGGCAATCCTCAGGGCGGTGGAAACCCGGCGATGGGTCATCCGAGCCGCCTTGACCGGTATTTCAGGGGCGATCGATCCTACTGGCCGGGTTGTGGACCGGCTCGAAGCCGGGAAACAGGGGCTGTTGGTCGTTGAGGTCCAGCCGGCCATCGGGCGAACTCCTACAGTTCGGTGGGGTGACTGGTGGGCGTGGGTGTGCGTTGTGATGGTGGGTTTCGTGTTGGGCAAACGCCGGTGGCGTTGAGGGCAGGAGCTCGGGGAAAGTTGGGAACGGGCTCGGGCTCGGGGATAAGTCGCTCATTCCCAGAGTGTTTGTGCAGAATTTGATGCAGTCTGCTACCATACCCCTCCACCCGCGTCCGCGGAGTGTGAGTGAGGCTGAAATGATCGAAGAGATGGTTCAAATTGCCGAAACCCAGGTCTCCCGAATTCACCAACTTCGGGGGTACCTTTGACGAGGAGAGTCTGAGGGCTCAGCTGGCTGAAGTCGACCAGGAGGCCCAAGACCCGGAGATCTGGTCCGATCAAGAAAAGGCCCGTGACGTGATGCGGCGGCGTTCGGAGCTGCAGCAGGCGGTCCAGACGATCGAGACCCTGGGCCAGGCTGACGAGGAACTCGAAATCTTGCTGGAGATGATCCGCGAGGGCGAAGAGGGCGCCGGGGACGAGTTGAAGACGGTTCTGTCGAAGTTGCGGCCGACTCTGGATCGTATCGAGCTGACGACCAAGATGGGTGGCGAACACGACCGCGCCAATGCTTTCATCGAGATCCATCCGGGCGCCGGCGGGACCGAGAGCCAGGACTGGGCCCAGATGCTTCAACGCCTCTACTTGAGGTGGTGTGAGCGCAAGGGCTTCGACGTTGAGGTCATGGATGAGCAACCTGGGGATGAAGCCGGCATCAAGGCGGCGACTCTTCTGATCAAGGGCGCCTACGCCTTCGGCCATCTGAGGTCCGAGAACGGTGTGCATCGTTTGGTTCGCATCTCCCCGTTCGACTCCCAGGCCAGGCGCCACACATCGTTTGCCTCGGCCCACGTCTATCCCGAGATCGACGACGAAATGGATCTGGAGATCCCCGAGAAGGATCTCCGGATTGACCGTTACTGCTCATCGGGTCCCGGCGGGCAGGGTGTCAATACCACCTATTCGGCCGTTCGGGTTGTCCATGAGCCGACCGGCGTCATCGTCACCTGTCAGAACGAAAGGTCGCAGATCAAGAATCTGGCCTCGGCGATGAAGGTCCTCAAGGCGCGTCTCTATGAATTGGAGATGCGAAAACGCGAAGAGGCATTGGACAAGATCAAGGGCCCCAAGAATGAGATTGCCTGGGGTCACCAGATTCGGTCCTACGTCCTCCAGCCCTACCGCATGGTCAAGGACCTGAGGACAGACCACGAAGTCGGTGATGCCGATCGGGTTCTCGATGGCGACATCGACGGTTTCATCGAGGCCTTCCTTCAGTGGTCGGCTCAGCAGAGCTAACAATTCGTCGGACAAATTGCGAGGAGCTTGT
>CBDTUG010000240.1:0-4132 GCA_965363555.1 uncultured Thermoanaerobaculia bacterium | reverse complement strand
CAGGTTGATCAGATGAAAGTCCATCTATTTCATCCCGTCCGTGATGGATTTGAGGCTCTCCATCAGTGACTCGTCCGAATGATCTCTGATCAATCCAGTGCCTTCCTCGACGACCCCCCCGGATCTGAACTGGCGAAAACCCCAATGGATGAATGTGGCCAAAACGAGACCAATAACGCCGAGACCAATCAACCCGTTCTCGGATCGAAGTATGCCGCCGAAATGTTGCAGGAGCGTCGTGCCGAGAAAGCTGGCGACGGCGCAGGATCCGACCAGGGAAAAAGCACGCCAGAGGTGATTTCCTGGGGCCTTTCCGTAAGCGATGGTCCCATCTTCTGCGTCAACCAGCACCTGATAGGTTCGTTGACGAAAGGAGTACCTGACAACCCACAGTGGATAGAAAACCAGGTCGGTCTTTCGTCGCATCACTGCGAACCAGGAAAAGGATGTCTTGTCGGGCATGGCGCCGGCCTTGATGCTCTCTAGCGATTGTTGGACAACCGCGTCTGCCGTCTCGTCCTCTGCCCGGTTGGGCCGAAAAACCATGCCCTTTGAACGGAGCCTTCCCTCGTCGAGCGGGAGGATCTCATCCCCGGCCAGGTTGACCTTGCCAACTCCAAACTCCGACATGTCAGCCCCGGCCAAGGTCCGATCGATGGCCTGGGAAACCTGCGTTTCCACCGGATCCTGGACCGTGACCCAGCGATTGCCTCGTTTGACCCTGCGCTCATCGATGCCGAGCACCCACCCAATGACGTCGCCGCGGGCCCGGATAAATGGGAACCAGGCCAGAAAGCTTTCTTCCAGCACAACTTCACGCTTGAGTGCCGGCTCTTTTCGGATGCCCTTGCGAAACCACTCCATGATGGCCTGGGATGCACTGTCCCGGGAGACCTGGTCCAGCACCATCATCCGCCGCGTTCCTCGGCGACCGACAACAGCCTGGCCTGTACCGCAGTAGCGGCAGACGACCGTTGTCAGACCTTCTTCGACGTCCACAGTACCTCCGCACGAGGCACAGACCAGGCCCAAGACCCGGGGTGGATTTGGAACCGGCGGCGGCGGCGGTGGGGGTGGAATCCTATCCGTCATTCAGACCTTTCGGCTGATCCACCAGGCCAACAGGAGAATCGGCAAGGCCGAAATTGAGTAAACAACTGCTTTGAGCAAAAGGTTGGAGATGATCAGCCCCTCTATCGAAAACAGGCCAATCGCCAGTGCTGCCACCGCTACAAAGGGCGCCTCGGCTTTGGCCGGGAAGTCGGCAGGAAATACCTGCCCGCTGACGGCGTCGACCGCTGCGCGGTATGACCGACCCTTGTATCCGTACGAAAACCGGAACATCGGAAGGTGGTAGAGCACCGTTCTGAGCACCTGAACCTCGCCGAGGCGTGACACCATCCACTGACGGGCGGTGTTCTGAGGCACTTCGGGTTCGAGAACCGGCATCCCGCCGGCGATATCGTCCGTCCAACTCCGAGTGTCACCAGGGGGAAGAGTCATGTTCTGCATGCCCTGCAGGGAGGAAGGGGCAGCTGGTTCCAGCACGACCTGCTCGCCGGCATCGGTCGTGATCCGAAATGCCCAGAAAGGGAAATAGAAAAGTTCCGGGTCACCGATCCGTGCCTTGGCATCCAGATCGGCGACCGTCTGAGTCCCCGCCATGAACCGTCTCAGGTGATCAACGGCCCCAGTGTTATTGATCGTCGGGGGTATGACCGCCCGGATCAAGGTGCCCCCAGAATCGACCACCAGTGCGGTATCGCAGAAGGGGCACTGAAGGAGGGTGGCGTCCGCCGGCACCGGGATTTCGGCGCCGCATTGGGAGCACTTGACCGTCAAATTCAGGCCTCAGCTTTGGTTCCGCAGTTGGGACAGAACTTCGATCCTGCCGGCAGAGGCTGTTCGCAACCGGAACATACAACCGGCCCGGCCTGTTTGACCCCGCAACCGGAGCAGAATTTGGCTTCGGCAGGCACGGCCCCGCCACAGTCGGGGCAGAAGGAGCCTGCAGCGGCAGCCGCAGCTGCGGGTGTGGCCGGCTGAGCCGGTGGGGCAGGAGTTCCGCCGCCAGGGGAGGCCTGGTGCATGGCGTTGGTGATCATGCCCGGCATCATGGCGCCGAAACCTGCGCCGAGTCCCAGCCCCATGCCGGCGCCGGCAGCTCCGCCGCCTTCACCGCCGGCTTGCGCAGCATCTTGAATGGCCTGTGCGGCCTTGAATTGCATATAGGTGTTCATGTCCCCGATGGCGCCCATCGAAGATCTCTCATCGATCTTGGCCTGGACCTCGTCCGGCGGCGTGATCGAATTGATGTAGAAGTCGGTCAGGTCAACGCCGTATTTCCCGAAATCCTCCGCCAGACGCGCCTTGGCGCCGATGGCCAGTTCGTCATACATCGCGGCCAGGTCGAAGATGGTCTTCAGGCTTTCGCCGAGCAGATCGTTGAGCCGGGACACGATGATGTCTCGGTAAAAATCCTGGAGCCGTTCGGTGTCGAACAGGCCCTGATTCCCGACGATCGTATTGATGAACAGCTGAGAGTCGGCGATTCGATAGGCGTAATTTCCGAACGCACGGAGGCGAACCATGCCCAGTTCAGAGTCTCGGAATGCGACCGGTTCCCGCGTGCCCCATTTTTGATCTGTGAACGTTCGTTTGTTGACGAAGGCAATTGACACCCGAAAGGGAGATTTCCCGTCGAAGGGTTTGGCAATCAACTTGGTCAGCAGCGGGATATTCTGCGTAGCCAGGGTATGGCGGCCGGGGCCGAAGACGTCCAAGGAACGTCCATCTCGAAAGAAGACCGCCTCCTGGGATTGTTGTACGACCAACTGGGCGCCGAGCTTGATGTCGGCGGAGCCATGGGGTGGCAGGCGGTAGACGATTTCTTCGCCGCTTGGGTCGAAATGTTCCAGTACTTCCAGCTTGAGAACCATCACGACACCTCCTTCTGGGTCACGTTTTCAATCGTTGTAGAGCGTTCGTCAAAGAGCCGGTCGGCCTTTTCGACGCCGTCCAGAAGAGCGAACAGGGACGTCTCATCTGGCGTCTCCGGCAAGCCGTCGATCTGCCCGGCCAGGGCTTCGACAACGAGGGACAGTTCGAGGTCGAAGCGATAGAGTTCCTGCAATTCAGCCTCGCCGATCTTGACGGCGTCAAAGAAGCCCGACGAGCCGTAATCAGCGTGGCGGATCCGGTTAGCAAGACGATCAAGCAATTTCTCAGTGGTCGAGGCGATGTCAAGGTTGTCAAGAGCGCCTTTTCGTGACCAACCGCGAATTTTGGCCTGAAGCCCCTGTCGTGCACGGTCAACCTCCGAAGCCAGGAAGTCCCGCTGTATCTTGTCGACCTCGCGTCGAAGCTCGCGGTCGAGGTAACCCCTGAATCCGGGAATTTTCTCCCCAAGTTTTTCCAGCCAGTTGCGGCTGTCACGCGCGTTTTCGAATCCGTCCATCATTTCAAACCCCTTTCAGAATTTTCGCGCCGAGGTGTCATCCCTGGTCGTTCACTCAGGCCGTCTTTTCGCACAGAATATTCGGCGAGGTGAGGGGACCCGTTCAAAGGTCGGCAGTTCGGTGTCGTTCTCCTGTGATTCACCGGATCATCTTAATAGTTTTTACGGAAACCGGCCAGTTTGGGTTCAAAGTCCACAGGCATCAGGTCTCAAGTCTCAGGCCTCAAGCTACAATGACGCATGAGCAAGAAATCTCGAAAGAAGAAAAAGAAACAGAACGTGTCCCTTGAGGGCAAGAAACCCAGGCGGGAAGAGTTTTACACCGCGGGGGAACTTTTTTTGGCTGGATTGGGGCTTGCTCTGTTGATCCTCGCTGCGGGGATCATCATCACTTCGCTGATGAAGTAGCGATCAACGTTCGTTGGCGTGTTCGGCACCGATGGCCATCAACTGGGAGACGTGTTCGTCGGCCAGACTGTAGTAGACCATACGGCCGTCCCTGCGGGCATGGACCAATTCCCGGTCACGCAAGAGTCGAAGCTGATGACTGACTGCCGAGACCGAGAGCTCGCTCAGGGCTGCCAGGTCACATACACACAATTCGTCGATGACGTTGAGCGCGTGCAGGATCCTGAGGCGGGTGGGGTCCGCGAACGCCGAGAAAAGCCTCGAGAG
>CBDTUG010000239.1:0-4133 GCA_965363555.1 uncultured Thermoanaerobaculia bacterium | reverse complement strand
CCAATAAACAAATCAACGCCGCCTACATGGACGAGGCGCCGATCGAGGCCGCCTCACCGCATGTCAAGTGGCAATTGGGCCTGCTGATCCCCGAAGAACTAATCGACGGACCGGTCAGGACCAGTACCTTCTGGGCCTCCATGGTCATCATCTTCATCATCCTGGCGGTCTGCGCGATCACCTTGGGCACCACCCAGGCCATCGTCACACGCCCGATACAAGAACTGGCTGAACGATTCGACGACGTCGCCAAGGGCCAGGGGGATCTGACCAAACGGCTGACCGTGCACAGCACCGATGAAATCGGGCAACTGGGCGCCTCGTTCAACACTTTTACCGAAAGTATTCAAAAAGATATCAGCTCGATCGGCGACGAGGCCAACTCGCTCGCCGACGCATCGGACCACCTCTTGGGTCTGAGCCGACAGATCGCTGTCGCCAGCGAAGCCACGGCAACCCAGGTCAGCATGGTGTCGACTGCCGCCGAAGAGGTCAGCGTCAATGCACAATCGATGGCCACTGCGACCGAGGAGTTGAACGCCAATACCCGGGAGATTTCGGTCAACGCCTCCGAGGCCGCCAGGGTTGCCACCGACGCCGTCGACACAGCCGAGAAAACAGCGGCCACCTTCTCCAGACTCGGGGAGACCGGGGCAAGGATCGGCAACGTCGTTCGAGTGATCTACAATATCGCCGAACAAACCAATCTGTTGGCCCTCAATGCAACGATCGAAGCCGCCCGAGCCGGAGAAGCCGGCAGGGGATTCGCCGTCGTCGCCGACGAGGTCAAGAAACTGGCCAACCAGACCGCGGAAGCTACCGAGGAGATCAGCGCCACGGCAGCGACTATCGAAGAGCACACCCAGAGTGCCGGCGATGCGATGGTCTCTATCACTGAGACCATCCAGGCGATTCATGACATCCAGACGACAATCGCCAGCGCCGTCGAACAGCAGACCGCCACGACCTCCGAGATCGCCCACAGTGTTGGAGAGGCTGCCGCCGGCGCCGGTGAAATCGCCGAGCGAATCGCCGAGATCGCCGCCGCGGTTTCGCAGACGACCGAAGCCTCGAATTCCTCCAGGGAAGCTGCCGACACCCTCTCGACCATGGCTGCCGAATTGAAAGCTATTGTCGGAAGGTTCACCTACTGACCCGGCGGCACGCCGGAGAACAGGGACAGATTGCAGGGGCAGTGGTCGGCGGCCGGGGCAGCGTCAGATGGCAGCGACCGGGTCAGTGACCGCGTCACAACCCGAGAGCGCCCCTCTCGGACGGAATAGCCGTCCGTTGCATTGTTCCCAGTGTCGAACCTGAGAGCGCCCCGGTAATCGAATCTCGGCCGGGGGAAGGACACCCCCGCTCGAAAGCCACGGCCGTCAAACCGACGATCAGAACGACGATGGCCGCCAGAAGAGTCGCTGCATCGGCCGATCGACGCTGGTCCATCACGAGGGCTCCGGCGCCTTGTGCAGGAATCTCAAGGGTGGCACCGCTCCAACCACAACCAATACGATCAACATCAATACCGGTCCAGCGTCAGCAACCGCACTGCCACGGCCAAAAAACTCCGAAAGCAGCACCTTTACCAGAAACAAAACATGGACTCCCAGAAGGAGACAGAGGCCGGACATGGCATATTCCAACCTTCGGCCCAGAGCGACGGCAACCATCAAGCCCGCCATCACAGGGACCAGGAGTCCACCGATGACGACGAACTGCATCAAGCCTCCGATTCCACCTGTGAGACTCCAAAGACCTTCGAGGAGTCGGTGCCGGACAACCAGGATCGCGACAGGCACGGCCCACAGAATCAGCCCAACCAGAAGGCCATGAAACCAGACTTTTCGGAGCACCGCTTCCCGCCCGACCGGGAGCACCCTCCACGCCTGCATGAAATCGCCGCGGGTCACACTGTGCTTCCCGACCAGGCTCTCCGCAAGCAAATTCGAGTTGAAGGGTCGAAACAGGGGTTGCAGGGTGATGATCAGGAACGCCTCAAAACCGCCAAACAGAATCCACTCCCACATATCGCCACGAACGTCCCAGATGAGACACACGCCGTAGACAATCACCGCGAGGAAGACCCACGGGCCCCACGCCTTGATCACCGGAAGCCAGGAATCTCGGGCCAACTGGCGATGGGGCTCGAGTGCCCGCCGAAATCGATCAGCGGCGCCTCGCGTTCTTACCTTTCTTTGCAACTCCGGTAACTCCAGATCTGCGATCAACAGAGCGAATCCGCTCAAGGACAAGCCCCCGATCACGATCCCGGGCCACGTCGCGAAAAACCCACCGGTTTGATGCAGTACGGCCGCGAGAACAGCAATGAGGATCGGGCGCACCATGAAGGTGCCTGGGTTTCTGACCGGGAGGGCCCATGCCACGGCCATCGGAAACAGGAAGCATGCCCCGGCGATCGTTGCCAGGGCGACCTCCACCGACCATGTTCCCCGGTAGAAGGACAATGTCATCCACCGGATGGCCCCAAGAACCGTCAGGGCAAGAGTGGCCTCCGCAACGGCCCGTGTCCTTGGACCTACCGGCAGGGCCGGAGCCGCGCCGACACCGAGAGGCGCCTCACCCTTCCCGGCAGCCGCTCGCCCTCGCACCCACACCATCGGAGGCGCCAGCCACAACCAAAACCATAAGAACCACGTCACCAGCAACGGCAACCCTTCTCTTGGATTCTCCAGGGGGTTCTTCGCTGCGTTCACGTTCGGCCAATAAAAGACGGCCGTCAGGCCGAAAACGACCAGAATGATCCATGCACCAGGATTCCGCAGGCAGGCCCCGGCCCGAATCTTGAGATGAACCCAGAACGATCGAATCAATGTGCGGCTCATCCTCCGGCCCCCCAATCCAGGAGAGCCTCTTCCAGAGTTCTCTTCTCCCCAATGAGCCGATCGGTTGGTCCTTCTTTGACCACCCTGCCGCCGTCGAGAACCAGCAGCCGATCAGCCACCCTTTCCACATCGGCCAGCATGTGCGACGAAATCATCACGCTTCGCCCCGGATCACGAACGATGTCCAGCACGCTCTCCAAAAGAGTCCGTCGCCCCATGACATCGAGCCCGGTCGCCGGTTCATCCAGCAACAGAATTCGTGGCCTGAAAGCCATCGCGGTGATCAGCCGAAGGCGCGTACCTTGACCTTTGGAGAGCTTGTGGACCTTGTCATTGGGATCCAACTTGAATCTTTCGAGCAGGGTCTCAACGAGGTCCGCATCCCAACTCCGGTAATAGCCCGAGAGCATTCGGAGCAGGGGGCCGATACGCATGGTGAACAAAGGCATATCGTCGGACATGAAGCCCAATTCTTCGCGAACTGTCGGATCCGACCAGGGATCCCGACCGAAGACCGAAACCTGCCCAGACGTATCGCTACGAAGACCGGCCAGGCGTTCGAGGAACGTCGTTTTCCCGGCACCATTGGGCCCCACCAGACCGACAACCTCTCCCGCCCCGAGGGCCCAGTCGTCAATCGTGAGTGAGAAATTGCTCCGGCGAATCTCGAGGCCAGAAATTCGAACCAATTGACTAGGCATCGTGATCGCCTCCTTCATCGATGAGCCCTTCGAAGAGGGACCTGATCTCGCCGTCAGACAGCCCCATCCGGCGGGCCGCACCGAGCGCCTGGTCAAATTGATTCCGCGTCGTTTCTATCGCTTGATCATGTGTTGCCATTTCAATCTCCTGTGCCACGAAGGTTCCGTATCCCTGTCGGCGATGGATCAAGCCCGCAGACTCGAGGTCTGAATAGGCTCGTCTCGTTGTGATCAACGAAACCAAAAGTTCACCCGCCAGATCCCGCACCGAGGGCAACTGCTCCCCAGGCGCCAACTGACCGGAACGGATCAACTGCCCGATCTGGTCCACGATCTGCCGGTAGTAGGGGACCCCGCTGGCCTCGCTGATCTTGATTTCCCAATCTTTCAAGCCGACCTCCCGCCCTCTATTGGGCTGATGTGTATAACCTAATGCACACCATCACACTTGTCAAGGGGAAATCTTAGGGATCAGGGGTCAGATTGCAGGCCGCAAAGCCAGCGGCGTCGGCAAAATCCGAGAGCGTGCTCTCCGGCGGGACGTGCCGGGTGTCGTCCTTCAGCGTTCGACGTTGAACGTTGGACG
>CBDTUG010000238.1:0-4151 GCA_965363555.1 uncultured Thermoanaerobaculia bacterium | reverse complement strand
TCGAAACAGCTTTTCCGAGCCGCCGGGGTACCCACCCCTGACTGGTTGATGACCCCGGCCGACACCGAGGCTATCAAAACCGCCGTCGGGCTTCCGGCCGTGGTGAAACCCAACCGCCAGGGATCCACCATCGGTCTGTCGATCGTTCATGAATCCGCATCTCTTTCAGTCGCCATTAATGAAGCCAGACTCTATGACACGGAAGTCATGATCGAACGATTCGTGCCCGGCCGCGAATTGACCGTCGGCATCCTCAACGGGCAGGCGCTGCCGCCGGGAGAGATCATCCCCAGGCGGAGCGAAATCTTTGACTACGAGAGCAAGTACCAGCCCGGTGGAGCCGATGAAATCTTCCCGGCCGACCTGAGCCCGGATCAGGCCGGCACCATCCAGGACCTCGCCCTGAAGGCTCATCGGGCCCTCAAACTCGGCGCCTACAGCCGGGTGGATTTCCGCCTCGACGAGGCCGGCAAGTTCTGGTGCCTGGAAGTAAACACCCTGCCGGGTATGTCCTCGGCCAGCCTCCTGCCCAAAGCAGCCGCTGCGGCCGGAATCAGCTTCGAGGAGCTCTGTGACCAGATCGCCCGATTCGCGGTCGAATCTTCAAGACCTTCCTGATGACGGCCGGAAACAGAGAGCGATTTATGGGCATCGAGGTCGGTGGCACCAAGTTACAGGTGGCCGTCGGCCGGGCATCAGGTACGATCGTTGATTCAGTCCGAGAAGCGGTTCCGTCCGGGGCGAAAGGGCGTGATATCCGGCGCATCATCCTGGATCTCTGCCGCAACCTGATGGGGGAGCATTCGATAGCCGGAGTCGGCGTCGGATTCGGCGGGCCGATCGACGTGGCGTCCGGTACCATTGCCTGTTCGCACCAGGTCGATGGCTGGGAGGGATTCTCGTTGAAGGCCTGGCTGCAGGGCACTCTCGACGTTCCCGCCACGGTGGAAAACGACGCCAACACGGCCGCTCTGGCCGAAGCACGCCTGGGATCCGGCAAGGGCCACAACCCGGTCTTCTATGTAACCCTGGGCAGCGGCGTGGGCGGCGGCCTGGTGATCGATGGTCACATTTATCATGGTCGGACTCCCGGTGAATCTGAGATCGGCCACCTTCGCCTGTCTCCAGGCGGCCCTATCGTCGAATCCAAGTGCTCGGGCTGGGCGCTCGATCAGCGACTCCGGAAACTGGCTCGTGAAAATCCGGACAGCGATCTCGCCAGTCTCCTCGCGGACGTTAAGTCCGGGGAGGCCTCCGTCCTTCCCCTGGCAATTGAAAGCGGCGATCGCCATGCCCGCTCCGCCCTCAATGACACGATCGAAGTGCTCGCCTTCGGCCTGTCCCACGTCGTACACCTTGCCCATCCCGAGATCATCGTGATCGGGGGTGGCCTGTCCCACCTGGGTGACCTGCTACTGGATCCTCTCAGGGAGGAACTGGAATCAAACATGATGGAAGCGTTGCGACCCGCGCCGGTCCTTAAGACGGCGTCACTCGGAGACCGGGTTGTCCCGGCGGGCGCCATCCTGCTGGCCGCAGACGAGAATCTCAAACAGACCTGATATGAAACTCGAAAACTGGATTTCTGATTATATAGGGTTGCATTGCCAGACGCATGCCGCCCTGCCGACCGACAAGGTGGCTGCGCTACGCGGCCGTTTCGATACGGTTTTGGCAGGCGACCGCCAGATATTCGTCTGCGGCAACGGCGGCAGCGCCGCCAACGCCTCACACTTCGTGACCGACTTGGGCAAGGGCGCATCGGATGCGATCGGGCAACGTTTTCGCTGCCTGAGCCTCAACGACAATATTCCCTGGATATCGGCGATTGGGAACGACTACGCATATGACGACATCTTTGTACGGCAGTTGGAGAATTTCGCACGCCCCGGCGACCTTCTCATGGTCATGAGCGTCAGCGGAAACTCACCCAATCTGGTCAAGGCCGTTGAGTGGGCGGCGTCCAAGGGTCTCGACACGGTCGCACTCGTCGGCGGAAACGGTGGCCGCCTGGCCGAGAGCGCAGAGTTCGTCATCCGGATCGACGATCCTCATTACGGTCGGGTCGAAGACGCACATATGCTCATTTGCCATCTTCTCTGTTATTCGTATATGGATAAAGAACTGGAATAAACCCCATGCCACAACCATACCAATCACCTCTCTCCCGCCGTCAGTTTCTCAAGCGCACTGTGGGACACCTCGCGGCCGGCACCATGGTCGTCCCCGCACTGCATGGCGCCGTGCAGAAAAATCCGGCGTTCAAGATCTCACTGGCCCAGTGGTCCGTTCGGCAAATGCACCGCGATGGCTCCGTCCCAGCGGTCGAGTTCCCGGCCTATACCCAAAAGACGTTCGGCATCGACGCCGTCGAATATGTGAACCAGTTCTTTCCCCATGATGATGGACTGGTCGCTTTCGTAAATGAGCTGCGCCAGCAATGCGACGACCATGGCGTGAAAAGTCTCCTCATCATGTGCGATAACGAGGGCCACATTGGAGATCCGGACAAAAACGCTCGACTCCAGGCGGTGAAAAACCATTGGAAATGGCTCGAAGCCGCGGCCTCCCTCGGCTGCCATTCCATCCGGGTCAACGCCCACTCCGAAGGCACTTACCAGGAACAGTTGAATCTCGCGGCCGACGGGCTCGAGCGACTCTCCAGCCTGGCCGAACCATTCGGACTGAACGTCATTGTGGAAAACCACGGTGGCCTTTCCTCCGATGCCACCTGGCTCGAGGCCGTCATCAAGAAAGTGGGGCTGCCCAACTGCGGGGCTCTGCCCGATTTTGGCAATTTCGATAGTCACGATCGCTACTCGAGTGTCGAGCGACTGATGCCCTACGCCAAGGGCGTGAGCGCGAAGAGCCATGATTTCGACGCCGAGGGCAACGAAACCCACACCGATTACTTCCGCATGATCCCGATCGTCCTGCGATCGAGCTACAAGGGCCACATCGGCATCGAATACGAAGGCGATGACCTCCCGCCCGATGAGGGCATCCGCGCCACCCAACGGCTACTGGAGCGCTGCCGGGAAGCGTGGGAAGCGGAAAAACACTGAAAAGCGTCTCGCTGATTCGACAAAAAGCGATGTCCGCATATACCTCCCGAGAGGTCAGAACCTGACTTCGCAGGTCCGGCTCTCGCACGATAGGGACAAACAACGGCTCATAGCTCCTCGGCGCGCTCAGCGATCGCGCCCTACCAGAAAGGTCATATCACAAGTTGGCGTGGCTGGACGGTTGGGCCGGTCAAATCACTCTCCAATAGAACTCAACGACGCTCACATGGATAACAAAGAACTCCTCGATGCACTGAATTGGCGTTACGCCACCAAACAGTTTGATTCCACCCGGACGATCCCGGCTCAGACCTGGGATGCCCTTGTCCAGACAATGGTCCTGGCACCGTCGTCATTTGGAGTACAGCCCTGGCGCTTCATCGTGGTGAACGATCCGGAAACCCGGAAGAAGCTCGCCGAAGTATCCTGGGGACAATCCCAGCCCGTAGACGCCTCCCACTACGTCGTCTTCACGATTCTCAAGAACGTCGACGAGGCCTATATCGACACATATATCGCCGACGCGGCCGAGACCCGTGGGATTCCAGCCGAATCTCTCGATGGATTCAAAAAGATCGTCAATGGCTTTGTCGAACAGCTCCGGGAGAAGGGTGCTCTGGACGCCTGGACGGCCCGCCAGGTCTATATCGCCCTCGGCCAGTTCATGACCTCCGCCGCCATGCTCAGAATCGACACCTGTCCGATGGAGGGCATCGATCCGGCCAAGTACGATGAGATCCTCGGGCTGACCGGCACCGACTACGCCACAGTTTGCGGCTGCGCTGCCGGCTACCGGTCGGAAGAGGACAAATACGCCACCACACCCAAGGTCCGCTTTGCGACGGACAAGGTCGTGAAGCACATCTAGCGGATCGGTCGAGCATACCTGTCCCCAGGTGCAACGCACGCTCGGGTAGCACGACCCTCCATTTTCGACCCATCTAGAGGGCGGTCCTCTGGTTCGACAAGGCTCACCACCAGGAGTTCATCGAAGGGCCGGACACCCAAGCCCACTCTCTCAATCGACCGGTTGAGGTTTGACCGCGAACCACCGGTAGATGGCCGGAAGCACCAGCAGGGTCAGGG
>CBDTUG010000237.1:0-4154 GCA_965363555.1 uncultured Thermoanaerobaculia bacterium | reverse complement strand
TATGGAAAAGGCCCGGGGCTATCTGGATCGAGCGTGGGAGATAGTCTCGGATGATGCCGGGTCTCAAATGGCGACTCGGGTATGTCTCAACGGCGCCCGGTTGGAGGTGAGCCGGGCGCATCCGACGGCAGCTCGTGAATGGTTGGCTCGTATTGGTGATGTTGGGTCGGCCGGGGCACAACTGCCCTTCCTGTTGGCTGAAACCTACAGGGTCAATGAGGATTGGGCCGCGGGGGCTGCTGCATTGTCGCGGCTTCAACCGCAGCTTGCGCAGGACCTGCGGGCCGCGGCATTGGCTCTGGAGGTCGAGTTCAGGATGAACGCTGGAGACGGCGCCGCCATGGCAAGGTTGAAACCACTGCTTGAGAGTGAGCGGTTGCAGGACGTGTTGATGGCCCTCCAGGTGATGCAGTCGCTCGATCGGTGGTCTGCCGTCCAGCAAGGAAGCGCCGAGGCTCTCGAACGATTTCCAGACGATCGGACTCTGGGTTTCATCCGGGCCTCTGCTCTCGAACGTGGTGACCGATTTGATGAGGCATCGGTGCTGTTTGAGGCCTTACTCGAGGCGGACCCCGGCGACGTCGATGTGGCCAATTATCTTGGTTATATGTGGGCGGATGCCGGAAAGAACCTCGATCGGGCACTTGAGATGATTCTGTTTGCGGTTGAGGCCAGACCGGGGAATTCGGCCTTCCTGGATTCTTTGGGCTGGGTCGAGTATCGCCTCGGTCGTTTGCCTGAAGCGGAACGCTGGCTGCGACGGGCGGTGGAATTGGGTGGGGAGGGGCAGGGCACGGTCGTCGCCCACCTTGGCGAGGTTCTCTTTGAAATGGAGCAGGATGACGAGGCCCAGCACCTGTTGCAGCATGCTCTGGACGTCGGTTGCGAACACCCGGAACACGTCCGTTCTCTTCTGGACCGCATCCGGGACCGGAGGCCGTAGTGGCCCAGGTCCCGGTGGGCGCCGGACTCATCTTTCTGACGGCGATTGGGGTGGTTCTGGCCTGCGTGGGTTGCCAAACGACAGGGCCGGTCCAGCCGGCGCCGGAAGTTTTGACCCCTGAATCTGCGACGACTTCACTTCGAAGACCGCTGCCGGGACCGTTCGTCGCCCTCTACCGCCTGAGGGTTCCTTCAACCGGCGGACTTCGTCTCAGTGTGATCGCCGATGACGGTCGGGGGCGGATGACGGTGTCGGAGAGCCTGGGAGGCGCGGTTGTCGTTGCCGGGTGGGATGATCACGGGAGTGAGATTTTCGACCTGAGGGAAGGGTGCCGCCTTCAGGGCAAACGGGCCGTGGCGGCACTGGGTCTGGGCAACCTGCCTCTGGGCCGAGCAATTCTACTTTTGGGAGGACGGGCCCCAACACTTGATGGCGATCGAGTGAGTGCCCTGGGTCAGGAGAATCTGCTGGAGATCACCGGCGCCGGATGGTGGGCAGTGGCGGAATTCGCTCAAGAGCCCTTGCGTATCGTGGCTCTCCGGGGCGAGGACTGGGAGGCTGAACTCAACGACCACACCTCGTCGGTGCCTGGGAGCATCAGGATCGAGACCCCGTCCGGGGATTGGGCCGAGTTGGAGCTCGTGAGGTTGCAATGGGAGTTTTCGGGAGATTTGCCGCCGCTGCCCGATCTGCCGGTGTGTGGGAAATGATGGGGAGCTCTCAGCTATCAGTTCAGGCGTTCGCAACACTTGGAGAGATCCGAGCGGGGATGAACCCCGCCCCTACGGTTTTCGGTGTTGGGGAGGGGCTTACCCCCTCCCGTTGGAGTCCCGGTGACTGACCCCCTCGTCATCCGCGTGCCCGCCAAGATCAACCTCCACCTGGAGGTTGCCGGTCGTCGTCCTGACGGCTTTCACGAATTGCGGACGCTGTTTCAGAGCGTTGATCTGTACGACACCCTTCGCGGATGGCCGGAAGATGAGGGTCGACTGAACCTTGAAGTTAAACCCGGAAACCTGGTCAGCAATGGTGGTGACAACCTTGTAATGCGGGCCGCTCGGGCTCTCTGGCGAGAAATCGGTCGTCGCCCGGGCGCCAGGTTGAAACTCGAAAAGAGAATTCCCATTGGCGGCGGCATGGGCGGCGGGTCGGCGGATGCCGCCGGCGCCTTGATCCTGCTCGATCGGCTGTGGTCGTTGGGATTGCCGTCTTCCGATCTCAGGCGCCTGGCCGCAGACCTCGGCAGTGATGTGCCGTTTTTTCTTCATGGAGGCTTGGCGCTCGGTGTGGGTAGGGGCGAGGAGGTGATCCCGCTGGAGGACCTGCCGCCTCTTGGAGTGCTCTTGGTGGTGCCTCCCGTCGAGGTGTCGACGCCTGAGGTCTTCAAACGCCTAATGCCCGGAACCTGGAAAAGAATGGCCGACAGGGTGTATGCTGGCATCGTGAAAAGCCCACCGGTGATCGATTGGTCAGCGGCGGGCAACGATCTGGAGCGGGTGGTCTGCGAGGGCTGGCCCCAGGTCGCCGAGGCGCTCGAAGGCGTCAGGCGTCTGGGTCCACTCTTTTCAACGGTCAGCGGTTCTGGGGCTACGGTGTTTGGCATATTTGAGTCTTTCGACGCAGCGGTAAACGCTGCAGTCGGGCTCAAGGGCCTCGGCCGGGTCGAGGTGGTCAAGATGAGAGGCAGGATCCGGGCGCAGCCGGAGGCCGTTCTTGAAGTCGAGAATAGGGGGGAAAGTGGAAATTTCTGAAGTTCGCATCAGTCCGGCAAAGGGTGGCAAGGTCCGGGCATTTGTCAGCATCATCATCGACGACTGTTTCATCGTGAATGATCTGAGAGTGTTGGAAGGCAGAGAGGGACAGCTCTTTGTGACGATGCCTGCTCGGAAGACCCGGAACGGGCAGATGCGGGATACGGCGCATCCTCTCAACTCCGAAACCCGGAAGCAGATCGAGGACCGGGTTCTTGAAGAATATCTTGAGTCCGTGGCAAATCGGACCGTTCCCAGTGAGAAATCGGAAAGTCCCAAGGTGTCAACTTTGGACCGCATCGCCGCGCGACTCTTCGTCGAGGAATTTTGGGTTCCCGAGGAGAGCCGGGAACGCGATATTGACGCCTGATCCGGTGGCTGATCAGCCATTTTCTGGATTGACTTCGCCGGTTTGGGGTTTTGGGTTATACTCTGCGCCGTTCTGGGGCGTCGGCAAGCGGTAAGCCACCGGTCTTTGGAATCGGCATTCGCAGGTTCGAATCCTGCCGCCCCAGCCACGAGGCTGAATTATGTTGAAAGAAACTCCTCTCCTGGTCTTTTCCGGTCGCGCAAATATACCGCTGACCGAGGCTATCTGCAGCTATCTGCAGATCGAGTTGGGAGAACTGCGTCTCGAAAATTTCTCCGATGGGGAGATTCGGTGCCAGATTCAGGAAAACGTACGTGGCGCCGATGTCTTCATCGTGCAGCCGACCGGGCGGCCATCCAACGAATCGTTGATGGAGTTGTTGATTATTCTCGATGCCTTCCGCCGATCCTCTCCGAGTCGCCTGAGTGTCGTCATGCCGTACATGGGTTATGCACGGCAGGACCGGAAGGACGCACCTCGCGTGCCGATCACCGCAAAATTGGTGGCCAACCTGATTACAACCGCCGGTGCAGACCGGATTTTGGCTTTGGATCTGCACGCATCCCAGATTCAGGGATTCTTCGATATTCCGGTCGATCACCTCTATGCGGCGCCGATTCTGATCGAGGCCATCGCCAAGAAGAATCTCGAGAATCTTCTGCTGGTCTCTCCGGATGCCGGTGGCGTCGAAAGGGCCCGCGCCTTTGCGAAACGGCTCAAGGTTGATTTGGCCATCATGGACAAGAGGCGGCCGGAAGCCAACAAGGCCGAGATCATGAACGTGATCGGCAACGTTGAAGGCCATGATTGTGTCATTGTTGATGACATCATCGATACCGCAGGTACCCTGGTTAAGACGGCCGAGGCCCTCAAAAACCACGGTGCACGTTCGGTTCATGCGTCGGGGGTCCACCCCATTCTGTCCGGCTCGGCGATCGAGCGCATTAATAACAGTCATTTGGAAACAGTCATGGTGACCGATACCCTGACCTTGTCCGAGGAGGCAGCCGCATGCCCGAAGATCGAGCAGCTTTCGCTGGCCGTTCTCCTTGGAGAGGCCATCCGTCGAATTCATGAAGGGGCTTCAGTT
>CBDTUG010000236.1:0-4180 GCA_965363555.1 uncultured Thermoanaerobaculia bacterium | reverse complement strand
GCGTCGAGGTAATCGGCGGTATGAACTCTCAAGAGATTCCGTATGGAAGCCGCCCTGGGATCAACCAGGTCATTCTGGTCGATCAGCCCCTCTTCGCTCAGAAACGCCAGAATCCTCTCGCCGCGGGCTGGGTCCATCGGTACGCCGGATACCGGATGCACGTAGCCCGAGCCATAGACGAATCGGACCCCATGATGCGACCATCGCCGGTTCAGGCAGCGCCATCTCCTGCGAAGGTAACGGCCTAGCCCCTGGACAACTCCAGCCCGCATCCCTCAATGCCTTCCTATCGAGCCTCTACATCTGCTCAACCTGATACCCCCGGTCCCGCAACATCTCGATCAACCCTCCCGGTCCAACCATATGCAAGGCGCCGACGACGACCATCGCTGTGTCGTCCCCTTTCAGGAGCCCCTCGATCCGAGGCAACCATGCCCGATTACGAACGGTCACCAACCGTTCGAACAACTCGGGCTCGTCGGAAAAAGCCTCGGTCAAGAGGGCCGAGAGTGTCGCAACATCCCCGCTCTTCCATGCCCGGGTCAAGTCCCCCAGTTGAGCCACGACGCTATCCATATCCTTCAACGTGTACCTGAGAAAGGCGCGGCTCTCATGTTCGCCCATGTCAGAAAAGAGACTGACCTGGTAGTCGGCAGTCTCGAAGGCCTCGATCTTCTTCCCCGCTTTGCGTGCCCGTTGGGCCAGGTGGAGATCCAGGCCGGCATCAACCGAGAATCCTGACTTCATCAGCTCGATCGAAGTCAGGGCCAAGGCAGCCATCCACGGTTTCATCGCTTCGAATGCGCCGAATGACAGGCCCGATGCCTCGAGATAGGCATCGAGGAGGCCGCGTGTTTCCGGTCCCAAGACGTCACCCAATCTCGTGTCGGGCGGCAGGGCGCCGGCCGCCATCAAACGCCCCCCCAAGCCTGAGGTATTCTCCATGTCCACCTCAAAAAAAACTCTCTGGGCAGAGGCAAAAGCGTCGTTGATCTCGGCGGCCAATGGATAGGCCTCCTCCGGCAAAGCGTGGATCGAACCCAACAGGTAAACGTCGGTCCCTACCGAGCCCGTCGCCCGCCACAAGAAGTGCCGCCCGTTGTTAGGCTCTGCCGCGTGATCAATCGGGATCGAGTCGGCAGCCCCGGCCGACGCCGTCAACGCCGCAAACAATGAAACCAGAACGATGAATCTCGCCATCTCGCCTCCACAGGGGATGATACCGCGGTTGGGAGCTCTCAGCGATCAGCTTTCAGCTTTCAGAAATGCGCCCGAAAACCCTGAGGATGCAGAACAGGTCGCAGGTCACAGGTTACAATGAAGCCTGAAGCCTGAAGCCTATTTCCTACCCCCTCGTATATGCTACCGTCTATCGTCGCAGTGACTGAACCGAAAGGACGAACTATGGCCAATCCAATTGCAACCTTCAACACCTCTCTCGGCACATTCAAAACGGAGATCTTCCTGGATGAGATGCCGATCACCGCTCAGAACTTTATCGATCTCTCAGAGTCGGACTTTTACGATGGTCTCCATTTTCACCGAGTGATCCAGGGGTTCATGGCCCAATTCGGATGCCCTCACAGCTCCGACCCCACCGATCCCCGATGCGGCACGGGTGGCCCTCCGCACGGCACGATCGCCGATGAGCACCCCGAAAATTCCAAGTTTTCCAACGAGCCCGGCACCTTGTCGATGGCCAATACCGGTCAGCCAAATTCCGGAGGATCACAGTTCTTCATCAACACCGCCCACAACCACTTCCTGGACTGGTTCTCTCCCGGTCCCTCCAAACACCCGGTCTTTGGCCGTGTGATTGAGGGTATGGACGTCCTTCAGAAGATCGAAGGTACGCCGACCGCCGCCGACCGGCCCCAGACTCCGGTCAAGATGGAGAGCATCACAATCGAACGGTGACCACCGACGTGTTGGAATCATTGATCGAAATACCATGTTCTCAAGAGTGAAGCCTGGAGGATGCCGATGTCTTTAATCCATGATTCCGAATGCACTCACCTTTCCGTTTTTCGAGCCTTGTGTCTCGTGGCTGCGATGGTCGCCCTCCCGGCAGCCGGAGTGACCGCTGGCGCCTTGCCCCCAGGTCTGGTCGGCCCCGAGATCGCCCTACTCGAGATCCCGTCGGTAAACCTTAAATCCGTCGACCCCGAAGCCCTCAAGGCCGAAGATCTTGCCAAGCCAACCGGCCCCGACACAGCAGGCCCCACCCGTTTTGCGGTCGGCCTGAATGCATCAATCAGCCCGGCAAACTCAGGTCGTTGGGACCGGCTCAGCGACGGCTGGGAACTCTGGAGAGTCGAAATTGATGCCCCGGGCGCCCTGAGCCTCAACCTTCGAATCGAGGATCTCAACCTGCCGATCGGTGCGAGCCTGTGGCTGCACGACCCAACAGGCGCCCAGGTCCGCGGACCCTACACTCAAGGTGACCGAGATCGCCTCGGCGGGCTCTCCACGCCGATCATCCTTGGAGACCGTCTGGTGGTCGAAGTGGCGGCGCCACCCGACCGAGCCTCCGATGTTCGGTTGATGATCTCCACTGTCAATCACGGCTACAGGATTTTCGGCGAAGAGCACACACCCGCCAAACAGGGCTCCTGCAACATCGACGTCGTGTGCCCGGAAGGCGACCCATGGCGGAGCCAGATCCGCTCGGTCGCCCGCTATACGATTGACGGCGCGTTTCTGTGCACCGGGACACTGATGAACAATACGGCCGAAGATGACCGACCCCTCTTCTTGACCGCCGACCACTGTGAAGTCCGAGCTGGCAACGACAACACTGTGGTGGTCTATTGGAACTTCGAATCGGCCAACTGCGGCGACCTTTCGGGCGGATCTCTGAGTCAGAACCAATCCGGCACGACCTTCCTCTCAACCTGGGACTGGGACAACGGATCGGATTTCACCCTGCTCGAGTTGGACTCCATCCCAACCCCCGATTTTAATGTTTTCTACGCCGGATGGGATATCTCCGGCCAGACACCTCAGTCGGCCACCGGCATCCATCACCCGTCGGGGCACCAGAAGGCGATCTGTTTCGAAGACGATCCGCTGACGACCATCTGGGGCTCGCACTGGAAGGTCAACGACTGGGATCTTGGAACGTCCGAAAGAGGTTCTTCCGGCTCATGCCTCTTCGACCAATCCAACGGTCTGTGCGTCGGCACCCTGTCCGGCGGGTACGCTGCTTGCGGCAACGACCGCGAAGACTGGTACGGTCAGATCGACAAGAGCTGGACCGGCGACGGCTCGCCGGACTCCAGGCTGTCCGACTACCTGGATCCCCTGGGGCTCGGCGTCACGACTCTCCAGGGCCGAGATCCCTCGGGGGCCGGATTAACAGTCCAGTGGCTGATTCCGGCCGCGGCGTCCACAACGGGATTCGGAACCTCGAACTGGAAAACTCAGATCAACATCGCCAACCCATCCTCGGAAATCGTGTCCTCCAGGCTCTACTTTGTCGCCAAGGGTTCGGCATGGCCTGGAATCATGCTGCCTGGCACACACTCTATCCCCGCCGGGGGCTCCTTCTATATCGATGACCCGCTGGCCGATTCAAACCCAACCTCCGGACTGATGTATGTCACCGTCGATTCTGACGAGGCTGTCGTCTCGACGCGCACCTACAACCTCGGTGAGATAGGGGCGACCTTCGGTCAGGGCATCCCCGGGATTTCCCTGGAGACAGCCCAGGCCTCATCCACCATCGTCATCCCTCTGGTTCACTCCGTACCCAATGTTTTCCACACAAACCTTGGCATTGTTCAGACCTCAGCGGGAACTATTCTGGCCAGTGTGACGATCCATGAACCCTCGGGGGCTATCTTGGCTGCCAAGACCTATGCACAGACTGCAGCGTTTCACCAGATCGACGACCTCTTCGCCGATATGGGCGTCGGCGGGCAATCGGTCGAGGGCGGATGGATCGAGGTTGAGTTGATTGTAGGCTCCCCGTCGTACTGGACGGCCTACGCCTCGGTCATCGACGATCTGACCTACGATCCAACCTATGTTGCTGGGGTGGTGCGGTAGGGAGACGTTGTCAGCCCTCAGCTGTCAGCTAGTTCCCGTCCGGAAACGGCACTTTTTTGCAATTTCGTCGTCAGCCTGCGGGTTTCCTTGTGCGACGTACCGCCCACGCCAGCCCCTTCGGGGCCCCACA
>CBDTUG010000235.1:0-4181 GCA_965363555.1 uncultured Thermoanaerobaculia bacterium | reverse complement strand
GGCCTTGATGTCGATGGTGACATCTGTCGGAACAGCCCGATGAGCCAGAATGTCTGATTCCCAAGATTCCGTAGATGTACTTCCCCCCCCGTTTTCGTAACCCTCCCACCACATTCTAGGCACGTATTCTTGCCCATAAAACCCGTTAAACCTCGTCCAACACCATGACTGTTGGGCCGCGTTGTTGAACTGGTAGTACACTGGAATGAAAATATCAGAATGCGTATCGAAGAGACTGCTTGCCACCGGACCGGCGGAGTTGCAACCGCTTCAACCACTCATCGTAAAATACTCACCCAAAACAACTCGATCCGCTCCGATTCCGATCATTGGCGCTGCGACGAACAGCACCACGGCGATGGTCACCACAATAGATTTTCGGGTCACGATCTCCCCCAACTCTTCCAGTTTACAAACAAATGAATATTCTTTTTGAGAAACAGACTCGTTTACAACATTCAGTGTCGACACGCCGTTACTATAGATGCTCAAGTCTGCAATGGCAAATCAGCTCAGCTTCAGTCGGCTTTTCCGCCTGCCATCATCAACACCGGGAAGGCCCCGTTGCAGCCGCTCTCGTCCAGGCTGGGATCTGAAGACGACGGAAAGTCTGTACCTGCAGCAGTTAACGTGCCAGAAATGCTGAGGCCGTCAGTTGCGACGAATTCGACCGTCCAAGTCATCTCGCCGCTTCCGCTTGCCGTATAGCTGTCGGTAAAGGTCACACCGTCGGCCATGTCGGAGACTGCAGTCGCAGGAAAATCCAGACCCCATCGAAAAACAAGAGGGCAATCCGCCTCATTGTCGGAATCCTGATCCTTGTCCCAGTTTGCGAACGTGCCCGTGATGGTTTGAACAATGCCATCCGCTATGACGATGTCTCCGCCGGCGGCAAAGCCCTCGCTATCGGTCAATGTGAACTCATAGGCGCCGTCAACTGAGGCTTTTGCAACAAGCGGCGTTGAGCTCTCCAGAGTCGTCGGATCGGTGCTCAGCTCGTCGACCTTCGAAGCGCCGACAACAACTGAACCGGCAGTGACGGTGATTCGAAGGGTCCCCTGGTCAAAATTACCACTGGGAAGAACCTGGTTGATCTTCTTCAGATAGGGTTCGTAGGCTTCCAGATCCAGCGTGCCCGAGGCCAGTTGAAGGCCATCGGGATCAAGTAAATTCAGAAGCATCGACACACCCTCTTCGCCTGCGAGGGCATAGAAGTTGGTCTTAAAAACCTGGCTGACATGGCTCAGGCCTACGATGTCTGAGGTTAGCCCGGTGGTCGTCGCAGCCTCGACAGGCACACCCTCGAATCCCTGGCCGAAGGTCTCTCCCTCCTTGGCCGAAAAAATCCTCGAATTGACGACGACCTCAGTGTCAGCAACCACTCTGAAGGCGCCGAATGCCTGGTTCAAGCCAAAATCGTCCTTGATCACATCCGTCATCACCAGGGTCTCTCCTGGCTGGAGAGAGAACGGAACCGCAATCGGATCGGCATTCGCTTGGCCGCGAACGAGCCAGAATACCGAGCCGTCGACCGCCGCATCGCCGGGATTCATCACATAGAGATCCGTCACCCAGTCGCCGCCCCGTCCTGCTGCAGGCACCAGAACGTCAGTCCCGGGATTGAGGGCTTCAACCGGCAGAACCAATCCGATCAGCATCACCAAGCAAAGACCTAGTATTGAAAGACGCATTATTTTCCTCCATTGGAAAAATGTGGATCGACTCGGAATCACAGGGAGACCCCTGGGCAACCGGGTCAGTCGCCACGAGGGTACCCGAGAATTCAAACGACGTACACCTCGAAATATTCGTTTACTTATACCCTTTCTCAAAAACTTGCCTGATACGACAACTTGACAATATCGGCTTGGACCGGGGGATTCTCTTTTCGCTCAGCTGCGCTCTCTCGAGCCCGGCACACCTGGGAGATACCATGGCACCAACTCACCGCAAATTACTCTTCTCATCCCGCTGTTTCACCCGGGGCGCCGTCCTGGTTGCTATCGCCCTGCTGTGTCTGACTGGCATTGCCCCTGCTGCCAGTCCTCCAGACTTCAAACTCAAGGATCTCAAGGGGGATTGGTTCACACTGGGAGACCATTTGGGGAAAGAGGTGATTTACGTCACATTCTGGGCAACCTGGTGCGTGCCGTGCCGTCGTGAAATGCCTCACCTTCAGAGAATGGCTGACGATTTTGGTGATCAGGGTTTTCTGGTCGTCGGCGTCAATACCGATCCACCTGCGACCAAGAGCAAGATCAAACCTTATCTCAAGCGGATCAAGATCACATATCCAACCGTTCTCGATCCCAACAGCACCGTTCTGGACAAGTACAACCCCACACGAGAACTGCCCTACGCAGTCCTGATTGACCTGACGGGCAACGTCCACGAAATCTTCCCGGGATATCGAGCCGGTGATGAAATCCGCCTACGAAAGGCAGTGGAATCTCTCCTGGCCCAGGATTCCGAGCCTGGAGAATCCTCGAATGACTAGACGGACCTCTTGGAGCCCGGCCCTGACGGGGATCCTGACGCTGATGTTGGTGGTGTCGGCATCAGTTGCCGCAGGCCAGGATCAAGAGGAACAATCCACAACGTCGTTCAGGCTCTTCGGCCAAACGACCTCGTACCTCGAACTGAACGAAGCAGAAAATGGCAACTCCGACGAGGATTACACCAAGTTCAAACAACTATTGAGCTTCAATGTCGAGTGGTCGAAATGGACGGTTGGAGCCCAGGTCGACTACCTCTACTACTCCGATCCCGAACTCGCCGATCGCCTGGACCTTGACCGGCTCCGTGACACCTGGGAACTTCGCAGGTACTACGTTGACTACACCTCTGATCATTTCCAGGGACGTCTGGGCACCTTCTTTTCCTCCCTCGGCCGGGGCTTGACTCTGTTCGTCCAGAAGAACGAGGCTCTGGGGTTCGACGAACCGATCCATGGCGGCACCGCCACGGTCACCTTCGACCATATCGACGTCACCGTGCTTGGCGGCGAGGTCACCGAGCCGGTCCTTCAAAACCAATACAACCGCGAGTTCAAGGACACCGTCTGGGGCGGCCGTATCCTGGCCCGCCTTCCCCATGATACTTATGTGGGAGGATCATTCGTGCACTCCGAACTGGACCGATTCTACCCCGAGGGGGTCGACGACGTTGATGTCTGGTCAGTCGAAGGCGGGGCTGCTGAAATCGGTGGAATTCTCGATATTCACGCAGAGTGGGCCGAGATTGAGAACGTAACCGCTTTCGGAACCAGGGAGGGTTACGGCGGTTACCTTTCGGCATCATCTTATTTCGGTCCATTTACTGTCCTCGCCGAGTACAAGGACTACTGGAACTTCGCTTACCGCTACAACTCGCCACCCAACGCCGGCAGGGCTATCGAAAACTACGGCCACAACGACGTCAGGGGACCGCGCTTGCTGGTCTCGGCCGACATCATGTCTATCGGCGCGATTCTCTCCGGCAGTTACGGCTGGTTCGACTCCCACCAGAAGGAGAACTCACCCGGCGGAACAAGTGGAGACAGCCAAAACGAGTGGTACGTAACGCTTGAAGAAATGGCCGGACCGGTCTATCTGTTGGCCAGTTACTTCAATCGAAACTGGGCAGACCGCAAGATCCGGGAGGAGCACACCATCGCCGACCTCCACCTCAGCACCGGAGAAAGAGAAGAAATCATCCTGGGATACGACAAACGACTGGAGAAGAGTTCCTACTCCAGTGTAGCGACACACCGGTCATTTGCCGCCTATTCTATTTCGCCTCATGGCGTCTTCTCAGTACGGTATGCCTGGGAAGAAAAGAGCGGGCGCGACACCGAGGATTTTTGGGGGGCTGAACTGCAATACCTCCCTTCCCCGACTATGACGTTAACCCTGTTCGGCGGCAGCGACCCCGGCGGCCTGATCTGTGCAGGCGGCCAATGCAGAATCGAACCACGGTTCA
The DNA here is from genome assembly GCA_965363555.1 of uncultured Thermoanaerobaculia bacterium. Lineage (GTDB taxonomy): Bacteria > Acidobacteriota > Thermoanaerobaculia > Thermoanaerobaculales > Sulfomarinibacteraceae > DAOWGJ01. The sequence goes on along the minus strand of CBDTUG010000235.1, from coordinate 221 downwards.
AGGGTTACAAAGCAACCTTCTCCTGGAGATTCTGACCTTGGACTTTTGGAGCGGGCGCGCTTAGGCTTTGACTCGGACCGATTTCGGACTCGAGAGTATTGAGAAACGGAGATGCTGATGAAAGTAGGAAAAACGCTGACGCTGATTTTTGTCTCGGCAGCTGTTGCTGGGTTGGTGCCGTCTTTTGCAGGTGCGGAGGAACGCGTTGTCTTGGGGGAATA
>CBDTUG010000234.1:0-4188 GCA_965363555.1 uncultured Thermoanaerobaculia bacterium | reverse complement strand
CTGGGCGCTGTGCATCGGCGGCCGCAGCAGATCACTGGTGAGAAGTGCGGGCTAGAGGTCCGGCCGGGCCTCTAACGTTTCAAGGACTCGCGATCCAAATCTCTCTTGAGGTTTTCGTCGTACAAACCCAGAGCGATACGGTATGCCCGGATGTCTCTGACATAGTCCACCGGTTCACGACCGACTGTTTTTGCAACAACCAGTTCGACGTTGTCGAACCACAGGTTGGGGTCGAGACCCTGGTCGGCCGCTGTCTTTCGGGCACCGACAATCCGCCTCGGTCCAGCGTTGTAGGCGGCCAGGGAAAAATTCAACCGGCTTGGCGCAGAGAGTCCAGGGTCTGCAAAATATCGATCTCTCACGAAAGCCAGGTACTTGACCCCGGCGTGGATGTTGTTTTCCAGAGTCTCGATGTTCTTGATGCCGACATTGGGATCGGCCGCGGTGGACGACTTGATTTGCATGATGCCGATTGCGCCGGCCCGACTTCGTACGCTATTGTCGAGCTTCGATTCCCGGAAAGCCTGGGCGATTAGATCCAACCAGTCAAACTCGTAGCGGCCGGCATATTTTTGGAACAGCTCGATCAGGTCACGAGTTGCTCCCTGCAGGTCGGCACTGGGATCTTTGAGCCACCGGCTCTGGTTGAAATACCGCGTAAACAGCATGTTCCCCAGAAGGGTGCCTTTCTTGTTGGTCCGGATAAACCGATTCAAGGCCTCGAGCAACTGAGGATTTCCGATCCTGACCGCCACAGCCAGCGTTCCCCCGGAAGAAATTGCAAGATCGGCTCGAACCATCAGGTCCGGCATCACGTGTGCCCATGACTCCGCAAGATGGCGATCGGCAACGGTCAGGTCGATGATGCCTGCATTGACCATTTCAAGGATGTCTTCGGTCGCCAGACGGGTTCCGATCGTCCGGACAATCGGCGGCTTGAGTCCACGCTTGGAAAATTCTCCGCCAATTTCCCTGAGATGCACCTCATAGCTTGAATGTGGTCGAAGGGTGATCGTCCGTCCTGCGAGATCATCCAAGGTCTTGAGCCCCTTGACCCCCCGGTGATGCACGATCACTTCGTCAACACCAGTCATATACGGGTCAGAAAAGACAATTCCTTGCTCTCGGGACGGGAGCACCGTCATGCCCCCAATGACAATGTCTCCAAGGCCGGCCCTGAGCGCCGGGAGCAAGGCTCCATATGGCTTCGGAACCCAGAAAATCCGTACTCTTTCCGACCGTTTCCGTCCGAAGTTGAGCTGCTTCTCGAAGGCCTCCATCCACTCAACATCGAACCCCCTCAAGTCCTTCCGGTCAAAGAAGAAGTTTGTGCGGGAGGGCGCAACGAGAACCCTGACGAATCCTCGATCCAGCATGCCATGCAAATCCCCGGTCCACGGCACACTCGCCTTGGGGTTGGCAGCATCACCATCTTGTCCCAGGGCGTTTGATCCACTTTCCGCTGAGAGCGCAACGACCGTCCCGAAAATCAGGATCACCACCCAGACAGCCCGACTCAGTTTTCTATTCATGATGAAGTTACCTCCAAAACCCTATCCATCGACTGGGCCAAAGTGACGATCGTCTCGAGATTTCCGGCGACGATGTCCTGGCTGTGGGCCAGGTTGTTTCGCAGCTTCTGGAGGCTTCTGACAACCTCTTTGGCTCGGGTCCGTGATTCGAATCCCATCTCCAGGCGAATGCTCTCATCCTTGAAGAGTATCAGCCCCTTGTCACCGAACTGTAGGCAGTCTGCAAGGTCCAGATGTTCGTTCCGACGGGTTCGTTCCTCGTGTAGGCGGCGCGCAGCTTCCAGGCGGCCCTTGGTGATCATCCCGTGCCAGGCATTCCCCGGAAATCGATCCTTGAGCACTCTTGAAAAGGTCTCTTCCACCAATGTCACCAGGCCGAAGAGCCACATTCGGACCGGGGCCTTTTGAAGGTCTGCGCGGGTGATGATGCCGCCGACCGCCCCAAATGCGGTAACGAAGACTCGAGGGGTACAGCCCAATCGGGCGATCACCTCGCTGAGAGGCGTGACCGAAGACACGACGGCGCTCTCGAAAAAACTACAAAGGTGTGCAATGCACGCACCCTCGCCCGGGTCCTCTTGCCGGCACCACCCGGACACCGCCCCAGCGATTCGAATACCGGCGACGTCAAAATCCAAAATCTCCATCTGCCGCATCGCATCCACCGCCGAGGTCGTTGCATCCCAGGACACCAGGGGTTCTGCAATGTCAGCCGCAGTGAACCCGGTCTTAAAAAACCGATGCAGCTGAAGCATCGGCCTTTGCGGCTTTTCCTCGCAGGGACTCGCATCATCCGGGCCCTCTGGGGGCAATTCCATATCATTCATCACGACAGATTCTACTCTGTTCTCACCCACCGCCACCTGTACGGCTCCAGTGGGATACAATCCCCCCATGTCTATTCAAGCGCTGATCGATCGTTACTTGCCGGTGGGAAGTATCGGATGGCGACGAGCAACCGGGAAAATTCTCAGATTCATCTTCACCGTCCTCGAACACATGGATCATGACAAGGTGGCAATTCGGGCCTCCGGCCTGGCCTACGCCAGCCTGTTGGCCATCGTGCCGCTGATGGCAGTTGTCATTTCGGTTTTCAGCGCCATTCGGGCCTTCGCCAATATCGAGCAGCGGGTTCGTCAATTTCTCGTGGAACAATTCGTGGCCTCCCGCCACGCGGAGGTCGATCAGTGGATTGAACATTTCACGGACGGCGCCTCCAGGTTGGGGCTCCTGGGGTTCCTGCTGCTGATCGTGACCTCGATTCTCTTGCTGTCGACGATCGAGACGCATTTCAACCAGATCTGGCGGGTAGAGCGCCATCGCACCTGGCTGTCAAGGGTGACATCCTACACCTCAGTCCTCGTCTTGGGATCCATCCTCCTTGGGGCAAGCCTGACGTTGTCTGCCCGGCTCCAAGCTCTCCTGGTAACCCACGGTGCCCTGGATCCTGGAATCCTTGCCTGGCTCAATGCGTGGGCGGTTCCCTTTCTCCTGTCGTCATTGGCCTTCCTGGTGGCTTACCTGTTCGTTCCCAACGCCTCGGTTTCCTTCAGGAGCGCCCTGATCGGCGCGATGGTCAGCGGTGTTCTTTTTGAGATCGGAAAACTGGTTTTTGCTCGCACGACAGGCGCCAGCGTCAATCTCTCGGTCCTCTACGGATCCCTCGCCGCCCTTCCGATCTTCTTGATTTGGCTCTACTACACCTGGATCATCGTTCTGATCGGGCTCGAGATTGCCTACACCCATCAGTATCAGGGCGCCCAATCGCGGCCGGCAGTCGAAGAACAAGGCCTGGAGGGCTTGCAAACCGGTCTTGAGGTCTATCTGGCAGTCGCCGCTCGTTTCATGTGGGGTGGCGACAAGCCAACGACGACCACGCTATCACGCCAACTGTCGATTCCCAGTGACCGAACGGCACTGGCCCTTCGGCGGCTGGCTGACGGCGACCTCGTTCACCGGGTCGGTGACCACCGGACTCGGAAGACCATTTGGGTGCCCACCTCCCCCCCCGATCAAACGAATCTCAACCACATCGTGCGCGTCCTTGGCGCCTTGCCGTCAACCACCCACGGGAATCCACCCAGCACATCGATCATCGACGCCTTCATCGATGCCGGCCTGGGCGCCCTGAACGACCGAACGGTCGCCGATGTTATTGGGCGGGAGGGATAGGAGCTGTCAGCTCTCAGCTCAGGCGTGTGCAACGCCACAGAGAGGGGAAAAAGGCACGAAGAGAAAGACAATTGGGACAACGAGAAGCCCCAATAAAACCCTCAAATAATTATTAGGCACTTACCCTCAACCGGCTTCGAAATTTCGAAGCAGAATCGAGCAGGATGTGCTTACAGCTGATAGCCGATAGCTATCCTACTGAACCATCGGGATGTCTTTTGCCAGATTGGCCTGCAGCATGAGCATCATCCGGTTCTCGATCTGCCAGAAACGGAGCACTTTGACTGACGGGATGACTTCAAGAAAATCTTTCCTGAAATCGCGCAGGACCAGCCATTCATCCCGTTCAATTTCCAGGATGCCGTCCATCGCCGCCGTAGCTTCTGCTTCCGTCAGCACACCCTTTTTCTTGATATATTCCTTGATCAGCGCAATCCGTTTTTCGAACACAGGGTGCATGGCGGCCTTGTACTCGCTGAAAACC
>CBDTUG010000233.1:0-4222 GCA_965363555.1 uncultured Thermoanaerobaculia bacterium | reverse complement strand
AACAGGGAGCCACGATGCCGACAATCTCGCAGCTGGTCCGCCATGGACGAAAAAAGATCACCGAGAAGACCAACAGCCCGGCTCTACAGTCGTGCCCTCAGCGTCGAGGTGTCTGTACGCGCGTCTTCACAACGACGCCGAAAAAACCGAACTCGGCTCTCCGTAAGGTGGCCCGTGTTCGTTTGACCAACGGCATTGAAGTCACAGCGTATATCCCTGGTGAAGGTCACAACCTCCAGGAGCACTCCCAGGTGATGATCAGAGGCGGAAGGGTCAAGGACCTTCCCGGTGTCCGGTATCACATTATTCGGGGCTCCATGGATAGCCAAGGTGTTGAGGGACGTCGTCAGCGGCGTTCAAAGTACGGCGCGAAGCGCCCGAAGAACTGACAAGGGGAATTTGATGCCACGCCGTGCCACTATCGACAAGCGAATTGTTCTCCCGGATCCGGTCTACAAGTCCCGGCTGGTGACTAAGTTTATCAACAATGTTGCCAAGGACGGCAAGAAGTCCACGGCCGAGCGTCTCTTCTATGGTGCGCTCGAGCTGATTGAGGACCGCACGGGTGAAGATCCCGTTAAGGTTTTCAAGAGGGCCATTGACAATGTCAAGCCTCAGGTTGAGGTCAAGTCTCGACGCGTCGGCGGATCGACCTATCAGGTTCCGATTGAAGTCAGCGGTGATCGTCAGCAGGCTCTGGCCATTCGTTGGTTGATTGGCTACTCGCGTGCGCGTCATGAGAAAACAATGATGCAGAAATTGGCAGCCGAATTCATCGACGCCTCCGGCAACCGTGGCGCCACGATCAAGAAGCGCGACGATACGCACCGAATGGCCGAGGCCAACAAAGCCTTCGCTCATTACCGCTGGTAGGTTGTCTCTAGCGTAGTTCTTTTTCGTTAACTGACCTGATTTTAGGAGATCTTTGACAACATGGCCCGAAACGTTCCATTGGCTCTCGTCCGAAATATCGGCATCATGGCCCACATTGATGCCGGGAAGACGACGACGACCGAGCGGATCCTCTACTACACGGGGATCAACTTCCGCCTTGGCGAGGTGCATGAAGGCACCGCGACCATGGACTGGATGGAACAAGAGCAAGAGAGAGGTATCACCATCACTTCCGCGGCGACAACGTGTTCGTGGAGTGATTGTCGCATCAATATCATCGATACCCCGGGTCATGTTGATTTCACCGCCGAAGTCGAGAGGAGCCTTCGGGTCCTCGACGGCGCCGTTGCTGTCTTCTGTGCCGTTGGAGGCGTTGAGCCCCAATCCGAGACCGTGTGGCGTCAGGCCGACCGTTATCGTGTTCCTCGCATCGCGCTGGTCAACAAGATGGATCGTGTCGGAGCGAACTTCGGCCGGGTCGTCGATCAGATTAAGAACAAGCTCAAGGCCAACCCCGTCCCGGTTCAGATTCCCCTCGGCCGCGAAGAGGGATTTGATGGCGTTATCGATCTGATTCGCATGAAGGCCTACCGGTACCTCGAGGAAACTCTCGGCGCAGAATACCGCGAGGAAGAAATCCCGGAAGACTTCCGGGCCGAAGCCGAGGAATGGCGGGAGAAGCTCCTGGAGACCGTTGCCGAGGTCTCTGAAGAGTTGCTGGCACACTACCTGACCGAAGGCAGCCTGAGTGAAGAGCAGATCAAGGCCGGCCTTCGCCGGGGCACGATCGAAAATGCGCTGGTCCCGGTCCTGTGCGGCTCCGCATTCAAGAACAAAGGAGTGCAACCTCTGCTCGACGCGGTGGTTGATTTCTTGCCGTCCCCGCTGGATGTGCCGCCGATCGAAGGGCTTGGCGACTGTGACAAGCAAGAAACCCGGGCGGCCGACAATGATGCCCCGTTTGCTGCCCTGGTCTTCAAGATCATGACCGATCCCTTTGTTGGTCAATTGGCTTTCATGCGAGTCTATTCGGGCCATGTCGAGACCGGTGTCTCCGTGCTCAATGCCATCAAGGGCAAGCGTGAGAGGATCGGCCGGCTCTTGAGGATGCACGCCAACAAGCGGGAAGAAATCTCCGAGGTCGAGGCTGGAGACATCTGCGCAGTTGTCGGTCTTCGCAACGTGCGAACCGGCGACACCATCTGCGATGCCAAACACTCGATCATCCTGGAGGCCATGAACTTCCCGGAGCCGGTGATATCAGTGGCGATTGAACCCAAGACCAAGGCCGATCAGGACAAGTTGGGTCAGGCTCTGACCAAGTTGACGACCGAGGATCCCACCTTCAAGGTTTCTACCGATGAAGATACCGGCCAGACGATCATTTCGGGTATGGGTGAGCTTCATCTGGAGATCATCATCGACCGTTTGATGCGGGAATTCAAAGTCGGCGCCAACGTCGGCCGGCCCCAGGTCGCTTATCGCGAAACCGTCAAAGTCGAGGCCAACGGCGAAGGCCGTTTCATTCGTCAGACCGGCGGGCGTGGCCAATATGGACACGCCAAGATTCGCATATGGCCCCTCAAGAACGGTACGGATTTCGAGTTTGTCAACGAGATCAGCCGGGGAACGATCCCTGCTGAGTTCATCCGTCCTGTTGAGTTGGGCATCAAAGAGGCCATGGATCGGGGATTTTTGGCTGGTTATCCACTGGTGGGTATTGGGACCGCGCTCTACGACGGGTCGTTTCATGATGTTGACTCATCCGAGATTGCGTTCAAGGTGGCAGGTTCGATGGCCTTTCAGGATGCCGCCACAAAGGCCGAGCCGGTGCTGTTGGAGCCGGTAATGGAAGTAGAAGTCGTAACCCCGGAAAACTATCTGGGTGACGTGATAGGGGATCTCAATCGGCGTCGGGGACACATCAACTCGACGGAGCAGCGCACTGGTTTTCAGGTGGTCGCCGTTCACGTGCCGCTGGCAGAGATGTTCGGGTATGCGACCGATCTCCGATCAGCGACGCAAGGGCGGGCAACCTACACAATGCAATTCGATCATTACGACGAGGTGCCTCGGAAAATCTCCGATGCGATCGTCGCCCGCGTCCGTGGGATTTCGGCGTAGGGGGGGGCATTATGGCCAAGGAAAAGTTTGAGAGGACAAAGCCACACGTCAACATTGGTACGATTGGTCACGTTGACCATGGCAAGACCACGTTGACCGCGGCGATCACCAAGACCCTTGCAGCAAAGGGATTGGCTGATTTCGCACCGTTTGATTCGATCGACAAGGCGCCTGAAGAGAAGGCGCGTGGGATCACGATCAACACGGCCCACGTTGAGTACCAATCTGAGACGCGACACTACGCGCACGTTGACTGTCCTGGACACGCCGACTACGTGAAGAACATGATCACGGGTGCAGCGCAGATGGACGGTGCCGTGTTGGTTGTGTCGGCGGCGGACGGACCGATGCCGCAGACGCGGGAGCACATTTTGCTTGCGCGTCAGGTGGGCGTTCCGTACATCGTCGTGTACATGAACAAGGTCGACCAGGTGGATGACGAGGAGCTATTGGACCTCGTGGACATGGAGATCCGGGAGTTGTTGAGTGAGTACAACTTCCCCGGGGACGACATTCCGATCATCCGTGGTTCGGCGTTGAAAGCGGGCGAGAGCGAGGATGCTGATTCTGAGGAGTGCAAGTCGATCTGGGAACTGATTGAGCAGCTGGACACTTACATTCCGCTGCCGGAGCGCGACGTCGACAAGGAATTCTTGATGCCGATCGAGGACGTTTTCACGATTTCGGGACGTGGCACCGTGGTGACGGGCCGGATCGATCGTGGAGTAGTCAACGTTGGCGAGGAGATGGAGGTCGTTGGAATTCGGCCGACCATGAAGAAGATTGTGACGGGCGTTGAGATGTTCCGTAAGCTGCTTGATCGCGGCGAGGCGGGCGACAACGTAGGTCTCTTGCTTCGTGGAACCAACCGTGAGGACGTCGAGCGAGGCCAGGTTGTGGCCAAGCCGGGGTCGATCACGCCGCACCTGAAGTTTCGCGCTGAGGTGTATGTATTGACGAAGGAAGAGGGCGGACGGCACACCCCGTTTTTCAAGGGATATCGGCCGCAGTTTTTCTTCCGGACGACCGACGTAACCGGTTCGGTGCACATGGACGAGGGAGTGGAGATGGTTCTGCCTGGGGATAACACCAATCTCGAGGTTGAGCTGTTGACACCGATCGCCATGGAAGTCGGGCTGCGTTTTGCGATCCGTGAAGGCGGGCGCACTGTCGGCGCCGGCGCTATCACAGAGATCCTGGAGTA
>CBDTUG010000232.1:0-4224 GCA_965363555.1 uncultured Thermoanaerobaculia bacterium | reverse complement strand
GTCTTGCCAGCGGTGCGGATAAGCGCAAATAAATGGAATGAACTTCAGACGCAGTGCACTAGCTACGAGAAACAGAAAAAGATGTTGAAAGCAGAGCGTTCCCGACCTATTCGACCTTTTCGACCTCTTTGTCCCTTTGACCTTTTGACCTTTGTCCCACCCACTGAACAGCAACAAGCGTGGCATCATCGTGCAAAGGCAAACCCTCGGTATAGCTTTCCACCGCCCCAAAGATCACCTCACAGGCGGCCTCCGGGCCATCCTCGCAGGGCGATGAGGCAACGACATCTGTGAGGCGCGCCTGACCAAACTCCTCTTCCTCAGGGTTTTCAGCCTCGGTCAAGCCATCGGTGTAGAGAAAGACAGTGTCTCCAGGCCTCAGGTTGAGCCGCTCAGTCCGATACATCACCCCATCGAGGATGCCCAATGGCAATCCAGACGAGGCAATGTGTTCCACTCGACCGTCGCACCGCCGCACAAGGACCGGGCAGTGTCCCGCATTGACGGCGTACAGACTCCCGTCAGCCATGATTCGAACCATCGCAAATGTGGCAAATCGGTTATCGTCGGTCGCACCGCACAGAAAGCCATTGAGTCGAAAGGCCAGGTCTTCCAGCCGGAAATCTTCCGGGACCAGGAGCCTGACACCGGCCTGAACCCCGGAGGCGATCAACCCCGCGCCGACGCCTTTGCCCGACACGTCGGTTACGGTGACCACAAGATCGCCGTCTTGAACCAGAATGTCGTACGTGTCCCCGGCAACGTGACGTGTCGGACTGGACAGTCCGTGTATCCGGAAATCCGGCAGATCAGGAGGACACTGCGGCAAGAGGTGCCGCTGGATCGTCGCCGCGACCTCCAGTTCCCGCTGGAACCTGTCCCGCTCCAAACTCTCTCGGGCCAGGCGGGCATATTCCAACGCCACCGTCACCTGCAGGGCGAAGAGCTCCAACAGGCTGCGATCCTGCGGAGCGAATGCTTCAGTTCCCGCCCGGGCCTCCTTGTGGGCAACCACCAAGACGCCCAGGGAACCGGTGGCCGTTTTGAGCGGAAGTGCGATGACATCATCGGTGACAAAAGCCTCGCGGCGAGCCCGGTCGATCGCCTCGGAATCCAGGACCTCCGGTCCGAAACGCCCGACCGCCTCCTCGCTGCTCTCAAGGAACAAGTGGGCACTTTTGACCCCCAGCAGGCCGACAAGATGTGCCACCAACTCCTCTGCAAGAGCACTCGAATCGTGCAATCCACCGATCGTGGTCGCTATCGCTCGAATGGCCTCAAGCTCCCAAAGATGAAAGCGCTCATCGAACCGCGATCTCTTCAATTCGGTGCTGAGGTCCCAGGCCCGAAGCACCAATCGAATCGCATTCAACACCGCTTCGTCCAGACGTTCCGGCTGCAAAAGGCGCAAGCTCCAACCGCCTCGCCCGTCGCCAAAAACAACATCACTCCAACCCTCGGTGGCCTGCTCGACCTGAGGACTGAGAGACTTCGGCCAGCGCGCAGCATCTTTGTCGAAGGCCTTCAGGATGCCCGCCCTCGAACCGGTGGTCTCAACGATCTGGTGCAGGAAATCGTCCGAGAGGCCTACCGGACTCTGACCGCCGAGGGCCAGGTCGGCCGACCGAAGAAGATCAGGCAGTGCCATCGATGGCGAACGAAGTCACTGCGGCATCCCGATCCGGGAAAATGCCGGCATACTGATCGAGGCCCATGATCTCGAAGGTCTTGGCGATCGTCGGGGTCAGATTGCAGAAGGCCAACTTGCCGTCGCCTTCCATGATTTTCTCCATAATTTCGAGCAAAATTGAGACCCCGATCGAGTTGATGATCCGGGTCCCGTCCAGATCGATCACCAGGGAGTTGCAGCCCCCACCGACCAGTTCCGAGGCAGCGTCGGCAACGGCCTGACCTCCCTCGTTGTTGATGTAACCGGCCGCCGAAATCAATCCGAGTCCGTCGTCGAGGACCGCCATCTTTAATTTGATCTGAGGCTCATTCATGGTGCGTTCTCCAGTTCCTTCCACATACATACCCGGGTTTTTCCCGGCTTGGAACTGATCTGCACATCGTCCATCAGCTCACGGATCAAGGTCAAACCCCATCCTCGCTTCGAGACGCACCCTTGAACACGCGTCGAGTCGTCTGGCGGACAGGCGTCGGGGTCAAACCCACGGCCCTTATCCTCGACCTCAACTCGCATTCGAGACGACTTCCCACCCTCTTCAGCCAGTCGCACAGTGAATGAGGAGCCACCATGTTCCATGGCGTTCAGGCAAGCCTCAACCAGCGCGACACTGACGGCTTCAATGCCATCGCGGTCCATTCCCAGGGCTTCCCCCAAGGCTTCAACCGCTTTGGCCGCCACCAATTCGACATTCGGCACGGCGGGAAGGTGCAGCACCACCTCCATAATCTGGCTACAACTGTAGCAGAACGCTTGTTAGGCTCCAGGCAATCCGCAAGTGCTGCACAGGAATCGCGGGACTGAGATGGAGCGCCTGGACAGCTGCGACTCCGAGAGCCACAAGACCGAAAGCCGCCACTGAATTGCGAACGAGTACCGTAGACCTCATCAAACCCCTCCACGCCGGGTAACAGCAAGGTCCATGCCACTCTCACAGCCTATGGGGCGATGATCGAAAAGATGCAAAATGCATCATTTTCTCACCAATGCCGAGCATACGTGGTTGTTCTCTTTTTTTTTGAGAGATTTAAAACAATAGTTGCATTATGCATCTTCTGTTGCATTTTGCTTCGTTTTCCGATACAACGTCGTTCGATCGATCCCCAGGATGCGCGCAGCCTCAACCCGGTTTCCGCCGGTGGCTTCGAGGACCCTCTGAATATGTCTGGATTCCAGATCTTTTAACGAACCCAAAGGACCGAACTCTCCGTCCGGCCTCCGATGATCACCGAGGCCAAGATCGTCGGCGGTAATCACTTCTCCCGGGGGCGCGAGGGCAATCGCCGCCTGGATGATGTTCTCCAACTCTCGAACATTCCCCGGAAAGTCATATGAAGACAGCATCCGGACAGCCTCCCTGTCGAGCTCCAACCCGGTCCTCCCGAATCTTTCGCCGTAAATCTCGAGAAAGTGGCGAGCCAGGAGCGGGATGTCGGTTCGGCGCTCACGCAACGGCGGAACCTGGATCACGACCACCCGCAATCGGTAGTACAGGTCTTCCCGGAACAGACCTTCTTCAACCATGTTTTCAAGGTCCCTGTTGGTCGCCGTCACCAGGCGCAGATCAACCCCGATACGTTGCCGCCCTCCTAAACGTTCGAATTCTCGTTCTTGCACGACCCTCAACAACTTGGCCTGCAGGGAGAGGCTGAGATCACCGACCTCGTCGAGGAAAAGTGTGCCGCCCTCGGCCAGTTCAATTTTCCCTAAGCGCCTCGACACCCCGGTCGCAACGCCCTCTTCGATCCCAAAAAGTTCGGCTTCGAGCAGACCTTCCGGCAACGCTGCACAGTTCAAGGGCACAAAGGGCGCCTCGCTTCGATCGGACGATCCGTGAACCAGACTGGCGACCCGTTCCTTGCCGACCCCGGACTCCCCGCGAAGCATGACGCTGACCCCGGTCGGCGCCACGCGTCTGACCAATTCCAACATACGATCCACTTGCAGGGAAGCCCCTACAAATCCCTGACGCCTGGCAAAACCCCGCAGGGTCCGATTTTCCTCTTCCAGCCGGCTCTTGTCCCTTTCGACGGTGGCGACGTGCCGAGAGGTCGAAACGGCTGCCGCCACCAACCCGGCCAGAGACATGAGAAACCTGGAATCACTCTCAGAAAAATTCGCGCGGCCCTCACGACTCTCCTTGTCCCCCAGGACTACCAGGCCCAATAACGCATCACGCCATCTCAGTGGAGCGGCAATCAGCTCGTGCGGTGGACCACCGACTGGACGCTCGAGCCGAACAACTTCGCCACCTTCCAACCGGTCAAAAAAACCTGGACCAAACAATGCGTGCAGGCTCTCGGCGTCAGCCGGCAGTCCCATCGATCGTACAAATGAAAACTGCCGATCCTTGCGAAGCGTGCCGACCAAGCCGCACCCGGCATCAAGCGTGCCGACCGCATGCTGGAGCAGACCCTCAACCAACTCATCCTCCGCACGTACACCCCCAACAGCCAACGAGAGGTCCAGGAGGGTCTCGAACTGAAATTCCCGCCAACTGCTGTCGAAGTTGCTGTTCGTCACGGTGACTAGTGTAC
>CBDTUG010000231.1:0-4225 GCA_965363555.1 uncultured Thermoanaerobaculia bacterium | reverse complement strand
GCCCATGCGGCCCACGATCTCAGCCCTGAAAACGGTCAGGTCCTCGTCGTCGTCTCCCATGTGCCAGGCTGGAAAAAGCAGTTCGGAGGTCAGATCGATCGGTCGAACCCTGGCGCCCCGAATTTCGACCTCCTCGGTCGAAAAGAACCCGGTGTCTCGCAGAAGACGCATCTTTTCCGCATGGCCCGGATAACGTAGGGTTTTCTCCTTCATATTCGGCACATCACACCGCAAAAGAGTGCGAAGGCCGTCGGTATTGAAGGCTTCAAGGGTTCCCGCCCCTTCAAAATCCAGGAGTTCAACCTCACTCAATGCCTCCCGCGTTACGACCTCGCCGTTTTCGACCAACCGTGCCGGCCGCGTATACTCCGCGATGACGTCGATCGGTGAGAACACTGCCTGATACTCATAGGGTTGACGCCGAACCGACGGCAATCCGCCCACCCAGCACGAGAAGCTCTCGACGCTGTCCATCTCCGCTTGGGCCGCTCCCAACATCAAATTGGAACAACCGGGGGCGACGCCGCAGTCCACCAACGCCATGACACCCCGTTTGCGGGCCAGTTCGTCCAGTTCGGGATATGGATCTTCCTCGAAAAACGAGATGTCGACGATGTCGCGGCCGGCATCGATCACAGACCTCACCATTCCATAGCCCAACGGGCCCGGTACCGCACCGACCACCAAATCGTGGGCGCCTGCCAGCCGCTGGATCATATCGACCGTCCGCAAATCCGCCCGGACCGGCGTCAGACGCTCGATGCCCGACAAGGGCCGCAGCGCTTCAGGATCGATGTCCGCCACTGTGACCTCAAGGTTCTCGTCAGCCGCCAGGTCCAGCGCCATTGCTGCACCAACACGTCCCGCTCCGAAAATAATGACCCTCATGACAACTCCCTCCGAATATCCAAGGTAGCAGGATACGACAAACCCCAAGCGCCGGCATTAAATCTTCCGACTTTCATGGGATGGTGCAAACCCATGCCGTGCATATCAACAGTCACGCCCTCGATTCATCACATCCTCCGCCCAAGATCCGGTCGAAATGCGTTGGTTTGATGTGTGACTGTGAATCCCGGCCATCGCTTTCTTCTCTCAATAGCGACGACGTCGAATCGACAAGGGTCATCCCACAATCCGAACCGACTGAGGTAGGCCGAGGCGGTTCGGGCCAAGGCGGCTCTCTTGGGGCGGTTGACGGCGCCCAGAGCGCCTCCAAAATTTCCGCCCGACCGGGCCTTGACCTCAACGAAAACAATCTCGCCGCGGCGGCTCATCACCAGATCCAACTCACCCGAGGGTCCCCTCCAGTTCCGGTGCCGCAGGCGGTAACCCCGAACGAGCAACCACATCAGGGCAGCCCACTCTCCAAACCGTCCAAACGACCGGCGTTTCATCGTGAGAGAGACTCCTCCCGAGAACTGATAGCTGATCGCTATTTCGCGGGTGCCTTGATGATTGGGCTGAATTGTTCCCTGACTCCCGCCATCGAGATGCTCTCGATGTAGTAGTAGTAGTCCTTGCCCTTTTCGATGTCAAAATCCTCCCAGAGGTAGGACTGCGGTTCATCGGTGGTACCCGCACCGGGCAGAGGGTCGTCGGTCCTCTTGTCAAAGGGCCCGTCTTCACTCTCGCTCCGAAAAATGTCGAAACCGAAGTTCTCCACCTCACTGGCCGTGGTCCACTTCAGCAAATTCTTCGGCGCCTCATCCTTGGCCTCGACTTCGGGCGTATCGGGCGTACCGTCCCCTCCAGGGCAGGGGTCGGGGGCCGCAGCGACGGTCCAGCTCCAGGCGAACGCGATCACAACTGCAACGGCCACACGTCGTGCAAACAAGTTCATTTTCATTCTTGGTCCTTTCTTTCAGCATCGGCTGTGCCCTGTCCACCTTCTCCCAGATCGGCTTTGACCTCGACAGGTGCAGGCATCGCTATCTCAGACATCTTTGGGTTCTCGACTGACTTTGAGATCTCCCCCTCAACGGCCGGCGGCTCGACGTCTGGCGCCAAATTGAGGCTGATCGCCGGGTCACCGAGAAGATTGTAGGTTTCTACCAGCGTTGGGCTTCGAAGTTGACGTTTGGCTCGCATCAGGCCTTCGCCAATCGTTGCACCCGGAGCCGAAAGCTCGTCCATGACGATCCGGCCCATGTTTGAGGACGGACTGTTGCGCCACGAGGCCGCAAAGACGCCTATCGCGCCCTTCCCCTCGAGTCTGAGGAGCTTCTCACCGATCGAATCGGCCGTCGGGTGATCGAAAGGAGCCGAGTAGCAGGTCAGGCTGATGACGAAGGGCAATTTTTCAGTTGGCGTCAGGGTATCCAGGTGCTCCAGCGTGAAAAGGTCATGGTTCTTCTTCAGATCCGGAGGACCGGTTCGCCAGATGTAACGTCCCCCATGACCAAGAAACTGAACCATCAGCAGCCCTTCGTCGAAGGCACTAACTATGTTCTGGGTGTGTTGTTCGTTCACGGTCTCCTCGGGGCTGGGATAGATCTTTTGGGCGGAGTAGCCTCGGCCTTCGAAGATCTCCGCCGTTGAATCGCTTGCCCGTTGGAAACCCTTGCTCTCGTTGGTGATGAACAGGAGGTCCTTCCGCCACGATCCTGCCGGACCGTGTTCGGCATAGGCTATGGTCTTCTGAATCACTGCAGCCATCTCGTCCGGCTCGGTCACCGGAATTCTTCCGACCGCCAGATCGGGATAGATGTCGTCACCGTCGACACAGACCAACCAGTTGTCGCTGGCTGCATGACCCTGGGAAGTCCTATAGCCCCATGTCGGCACCAGGTTTCGGTGGTTCATGCCGGCCTTGTCCTCATACGACGACGATGCGTTCTTGATGAACTTTCGGGCCTCACCCGGTCGGAAGGTCCAATCGGCGTAGTGGGAATCATCTGCGGTCAGGTTCTTGAAATCCCAACTGGCATCCCCGGCGAGCAATACGAAACGAGGCTTCGGTTCTGACCAATTCTCGTAGGCCCACTTGAGGAAGTCCCGCAGACTCCGGGGGTGCTGTATCCCGTAGTTGAACTCGTCGTATATATCCTCGACGTCAACCACCTCAACGCTGAGTCCCCTCTTTCGATGGAACTCAGCCAAGGGTTGCACCGCATCGAGCAACCGCCGGTGGGAGATCATGATGTAGTCCGTCTGCCGAAATGCTGTTTTCAAGGCCGAGGGGAAATCTTGGACGATTCGATCGACCTCTCGATAGGCGTCACCAATGACCGGAAAAAAAGGCCCTGTGCCAAGGAAACCACGCTCCAGACGGTTGTGCCCACCAACAACCTCCACACGCCTGACGCCCGAACCGTAGAGCCACCCCTCACTCGAAGCGAAAACCTCAATTTGAGATCCGTCATTCTGACCATCCACCCGAACCTCGACTCGACTCTGGCCCTCTTGAAGACCGAATTCACGAAGGTACTCGACCTCAACCCAGTTGAGCATCAGAACATCAACAAAGAGGTCGTCAGTCTCAGGGAGATACCGCCGCGGAACCCTGAATTCCAATTCAAGCCGCTCTGAATTGGCGTCAGTAATCGGGATCTCGACTTTATGAATATAGGGATCAGACCCATCCCACCGTGCGGACGAGACCTCGTTGCCGTTGGCCTCAATCGACACCTCGTGGTGGACCAGTCCCTGGGCATTTCGGGGCTTGGACCAACCCCGGAGCCCAATTCGGAGGGAAACCCGGCCCGTGGCTGTTTCCCCGGATCCAAAGATCTCGCCCAGGTATTCCTGAGTGCCCTCGTCGGATGCTCCGACGATGGTCAGATTCCGGACGTCGAAGGCGTCCTTGCCGCCTGAAACCCGCTCGCGGCGAATGGCGTCGAGCGTCAAGTCAAGCCGAAACGGCTTCCGGTCGGTCACCGACAGCCGAGACGAATACCAACGTTCCTGAGGTTCATTAGGCCGCTCAGGATAGCGGACCATCACCGTGTCTTCTTCAAAGTGGCTGCGAACGAGCAGATCGGCCGGTTTCTGGGCGGCATCACCAACCCAGCCACTCGCGACGTCGTTCCCCCTGAGGGGGTCGTCGGCCTTCAGATCCAAAATGTAGCAGTTGAACCGGGAGTATTCGTCGAGGAAGGAGTATTCACCCTCGAGCCGCCGGCCGACGAACACGATCCGGTCACCCGTACCGAGCACCCCATCACCGCCATCTTCAATCCAGAGCGGGACCACCTGGCCCTGGCTTGTCATGCCGATGCCTTCA
>CBDTUG010000230.1:0-4230 GCA_965363555.1 uncultured Thermoanaerobaculia bacterium | reverse complement strand
GTCTGTCGGGTCGAACCGCCGGATTCGATCGATTCGAACATCATCCATCTCCAGGCGAAAGGCCATCTCTCCCCCGGTATGAACATCAACGATTGAACCCCGAATAGCACAGTCGCCGGCCTCCTCGACCAGATCCACCCGCCGGTAGCCTGCGACCGCCAACCCGTGGGCCAGATCGACGGTATCGATCTCCTGTCCCGGGCGAAGCCTCAAGGTTGCCACATCGACCGACGACGGCCGCGCCGTCGGCGCCAACAGGGACCGGGCCGGCACAACGATCAGGTCAACCTCATCCCGAGCTATCAAATCCAACAGACGGACGGCCTGCAACCTGGAAGCCAACGGAGGTTCGACACCCTGGTAGATCGAGGCGAGATCTTCGGGCACGACCCCAGTTCGGACATCAGGTCGAAGCAGGGCGAGAACCGCCGCAAACTCCTCGGCCTCCGCGGCGTGGGGCACGACGACCAGCATTCGCCCCCGGGCATAGACCGCCGGGTCGATCGCAGCCGGTACCAGGGCCCTGGCCCCGGGAACAATGCCGCCGATTGCCAGATTCGGAAGACCCCGCCGCATGGCATCGGAGAGGTCTTGGAGTTCCGGGAGGGGTAATTGATTGCCGATTACAGTCAATCCTTGGTAAATATCACGGGGAGTTTCGTGGTCGACGAGGCCCCGCTGGCAGTATCCTTGAGCGTGATCTTCAACTCGTACCGGCTTTCTGGGGACAATGCTTCCAGTGGCAACTGGGTGCCCCACACCCATGTTGAAGAACCGGCAGGTGAGAATTGGGCGGGCTGAGACGGCTGATTGGGTGCCGCCTTGCCATCGATATACCACCGTATTCGAACCGTACCGACACGGGCTGCCACCTCGGCTTCCGGAACGACCAGAAGACAGAAAAGGGCGAGACTCTCACCTTTGAGATAACGTCCGTCTGGGCGCACTCCCAGGTGGTATCCACCGAAGATGAATGGCTCACCCGCTACCGCCTCCGGTAGCCGGCTGACCGATGCTCCCGCATACACAGGGGTGATGAACGGCCCATCTTCTTCCTCAAACATCAGGTCGAATCGTTCTGTATGAAGCACACCACCGGCGTTCGCCAGGGCCATGTCCAGGACCGACGAACCGGCTGGGGCAGGAAAGGCCATCTCATACACGGCACCCAGAGCACTGGCCTGCCCCGTCACCGCCGTCCGAAAGCTGCCCACTATTTCACCATCGGTGCTGAGGCGGCCAATCAAAAGAGTCGCCGCAGGAGCGTCGGTAGGCATTCGAACACTGAGCCATCCAACGTTAACACCGGGGCCCCCAGCGCCAGGCCCCAACTCGGCCACGACGCCTTCAATGAGGGTAGGAGACTCGAGCCATGCCAATTCTCCAGGGGCCGCCGGGGGCACACCCGGAATCAAGCCGTACACCGGAACCACGGTGAGGCCCGGGTGAAGTACCAGAGCCGCCGGAGCTGCATTCAGAACCAACGCGGCATCAGCCGACTTGCGAATCCCCAACTGTGTCCGGAAGAGGCCCTCACCTTCGTGGTCGAAAAAGGCAAACGAAATCAGGTCGCTCTTGGTCGGCCATTCGATGCCGGCCGGCAACTGTTCCTGGGCGTAACCCCAGAGGTCCGCCCGGCCCTTGTTGAGGTTGAAACTGACGCCCTGCATCTGAATGTGGGCGTCGTTATCCGACGAACTCGGGCGAGGCGGCTGGCCAGTACGGTAGAGCCTGGCCAGATATTCGCCGATTTCACTGCGGGCATGTTCTTGAGGCACCCCAAGGAGAATCAGAGTCCTGCCGCGGTCGGTCAGCGCGCCCCGGCTGTCCTCCTCGGCAAACTCGGAATCGGCGGCCTCGACCCTGGAGGCAAATTGTATTTGAAAATCATTTTCGCGGGTCGTGAGGTCCGAATCTCGTTTGGCCCAGAACAATTCGATGAAAGCCTGAGCCGTCTGATCGTCAGCCACCGAGGACCAGGCCGAGCGCTCAGCCTCAGTTAGAAGAAAACCCTCAGGTCCGTCGGCCCAGTTTCGATATTCTTCACCGAGTTCCGCCCACACGGGAAGGACCATCGCGATACAAACAACACAGCACAGCAGGACATTCTTCATCGCCGCCTCCGAGTTGGAGAGTGTACCGTGGCGACGTCTGGAGCAAAAGGGCGATGGTCCTCAAGGTCGTTGCGCTGGTCCGGGCGAGCACGCTGTATTTCGAACCCGGCCTTCGGGGCCGCTACGCACCCCCGCTCGGTGCATTTCCTCAAGGGGCATCAATTCAGATAATGGGAGACCACCGCCGAGTGTTGCCAAGCTCGATTTTTCCTGAAGCGGGACATGATTCGGGAGAGCTGCCTAGGAAAAATACGAAGCATGGCACGCACCATCGAAGAGGGGCGCTCTTGAATTTCCGCGTACTGAAAGCTGAGAGCTGATAGCTGACAGCCGATAGCTCCCCTACCGCTTCACGCCTGAACGCAACAACAACGTCTTGGGATTGAGCAGGATGTTGAGGTCCTTGTCGATGACCTGATCCTGATCCTTGATCACGCGCAGGCGAACTCGGTTGTCGTGAGGATCCAGACTGAAGGCCAGATCGACCATATCTTCGAAAGCTTGCGCTCCCCCGGGAAGATGTCCCTCCTCGGGCTTCGGGTCCTCACGATGGGTCCTGAAGGCCATCCACAGCTCTGCACCGATTTCTCCGGCAACAGCGCGGAGAGCCTCGATCGTCGCCGGTTCCAACTCCTCGGAGTCCAGACGGTCGAGAATGACGACGTCGGGCGTGAAATCCATTGCCGACCTCAACAGATCCAACGCTTGCCGAAAACGGTCAATAGAGAAGGCACTGCTTGCGTATGTGTGAATGTGACGGTGTCGCTCGACTTCAAGCTGAATAGCCGCCCAATGCTCCAGCTTTTTCTCGCGCCTGAGCATCTCCATCAACAGATCGTCATACCAGGTCCGCACCTTGTCCACGGTGCGATCCAGTGAAATATGGAGCACTTTCTGACCGGACAGAAGGGCATCTATTCCGATGCCGACGATGAAAGCGGTCTTGCCAACGCCGGCTCTCCCAAAAGCCACCGCAAGCTTGCCGGGACCGGGACCTGGGTGACCGTCACGCTCGAGCAGGGTTCGCGGGGATCGACGCAGTCCAAACATCAGATTTGTCATGATTCGTCCTCCTGGCCTTTCTTGGAGCCGTACTCTTGAAGCAACTCTTCAGAGACCTCGCGCGGAACCGGCGCGTACCGAGAAAATTCCATGGTGAACTCGGCCTTGCCCTGGGTCGCCGACCTCAGATCGGTCGAATAGCCGAACATCTCGGCCAGCGGCACATCTCCGTCCACTCGAGTGAACCCACCGTCATCAGCGGACCCGGCGATGACGCCGCGACGCTGCATCAAGGAACGGTAGATTGCGCCTTGGAACTCCGCCGGTCCCTCAACGGAGACCCTCATGACGGGCTCGAGGATGCGCGGCTTGGCCTTTTTGTAACACTCCCGAAAGGCGGCGTGACTGGCGGTCATAAAGGCCATGTCCGACGAATCGACAGCATGGGAATTACCATCCTCCAGAATAACGCGAACACCAACGACCGGGAAGCCGATCAGGCCACCCTTGGGCAGGCCTTTTTGGAAACCCTTGTCACAGGCGCCGATGTACTCCGTCGGGATCCTGGCGCCCCGGATATTATTGACGAACTCGTATTCGCCCTCATCATAGGGCTCGAGATAACCGACAACCTTCGCGTACTGTCCGGAACCACCGGTCTGCTTCTTGTGAATGTAGTCGAAATCCGCCCGTCGGCTGATGGCCTCACGGTAGGCAACCTGTGGCGCTCCGGTCTCGACCTCGGCGTTGTATTCACGCCGCATTCGCTCGACATAGACCTCGAGGTGCAATTCACCCATTCCGGAAACGATGGTTTCGCCGCTCTCCTGATCAAGGCCGACCCTGAAGGTCGGGTCTTCTTTGGTGAAGCGGGAGAGGGCCTTGCCCATGTTGGTTTGAGCCTTGGAATCGATCGGTGTCACCGAAAGCGAGATCACCGGCTCAGGTACGTACATCGAGGTCATGGCCAACCGGGGGCCGTCTCCGACGAATGTGTCGCCAGTGTGACAGTCAATACCGAACAATCCGACAATATCGCCGGCCTCACCGGTCACGATGTCTTCCATCTTGTCCGCGTGCATGCGAACCAGGCGGCCGATCTTGTTCTTCTTAC
>CBDTUG010000229.1:0-4231 GCA_965363555.1 uncultured Thermoanaerobaculia bacterium | reverse complement strand
CCCCGCCAATGCTCCAAGGCATGCAAAGACACCCACCGGGTCCCATTGACATCGACGATCTCGAAAAGGGCCGCTCTCCGGATGGCCTCGAGCATCAAACCCCGTTCCGCCGCCTTGAGCAGAAGGCGTGTGATGCGCTGCCGTTGTATGAATTCCAACTCGGAAAGACGGGGCACGACTCTGACGCCTAACTCAACCACGCGGGATATCAGCGCTTCCAGATGTGGCACAACGGCTTGCCTGAGCTGAGCCGCCGAGGCCCTGCCCTCAACATGATTCTGCAATTCGACGGCCGCCTCGAACGGCGGCCAGTTTGGAACACCAACACGGGTAGAGACGACACCGTGCCGAAGCAACCACAATCTTGGGGCCTCCAAGGCGACGCCCAGGGCGATCACGGCCGGCAGGGGCGAGGCGATGCGGGCCCGGAAACACCCAGAATCCAATTCTCGTTGTCTGTTGCAGCCGTTGACGACGACGGCCACCGGTGAAAAACGACAGGCGATCTCGAGCCACCTGAGGGCTCGTTTGTGATTGAGATGAGGTCCAGTCAATTCGATAACGAACCCGTCCTCCTGGCGCCCGGCTCCACGTGAAAGCCGAAGGGGCTCCCCTCCCTTGGAGGACAATGTGGTCATCTCATGCCGCTCCCATGTGCGCATCACCAGACGCCGGGGATTCAAGCCAACGGCCCAGCCCAGGGCCGAGGCGTCAAGGTCTTCCAATGCCGCCAGGGCCCGAAGCCTGCCGATATCATCGCCCCTGCCTGAGGCTCGACAGAGAGCCTCGATAGCCGCCTGCGGCACAACCGCGCCTAGAGCCTCAACAACTACCCGCCCCCAGCGGCATAACACCTCGACCCTGTGCGCACCGCTGGCGATCGCCAGCCTGACGAGTTCCGCAGGAACTTGATAAGGGCCCCCAAGCTGATCATGAATCACAGCGTCAAAGGCAGCGTCCGGATCGACCGAGAGGTACACCGTCATGCCATTCCCTCCCTGTCGCCGCTCGCCTCCTTCAGGGCGGTCCGGGCCAACTCCGCCAGGGCCTGCTGAGCTCGGCGTCCGGACAACGGCAGCATTCCGACGACGAGATCTGCAGCCCTGAAAACCGCCTCCGCCGGGCGTGTTCCAGCGAGGTTGCAACACCGCCGCCAATCAGAGTTCGCCTCGTCGATCACGACCCAGGCACGTGCTCCCTCGTGCACGACCAAGCCTGAACCACCGTTATCCTCCAGATCGTCAACCAGCCGAAGTTCCAAGTTCGTTCCCGCTCGGCAGAGGGCCTCTTGAACTTCCAGGCCAAACGGGGCAATTCGGGACCGCCGCCACTGCAAGGCCCAGTGATCGAGATCAAAGGCGCCGAAGGTCACAGCCGCAACCCGTCCGGCACGAGTCGATCCATCAAGGACCAGCCCGCCTCCCTCGATAACCGGGACCACCCACTCACCCGAAGACTTGGAGACGAACAAGGCCGAGCGGGAAGCTGCATTTTCAACCCCAGCCAAGGATCGGCATATCTCACCGTGGGTTGGCACCAGGGGTCGTCTCCAGGCCCCGGAAAATCCTGGCCAGGCCTCCCGATCCCGCAGCAGCGACTCGACCAGAGGTCCAGGATCGAGATCAGCGGAAACCTTGAATTCCCTTCTGGCTCTCGATTTCCATGTTGCCAGCCCAATACCCAGGGCCAGAACGCTGCCAACCAAAAAGGCGAACAACCCGGCTGACCAGACCGAATTCCCTTCGGCACGCTCGTTACTATTGATTGCAACTGGATGCTCGAGGGGTGGAACGGGCGCCCCGGCTTGAATCGCAGTCGTCGCCTCGGCAGGAACCCACCGACCATCTCCCAGATCGACCTCAACCCACGCATGCAGTCCCGGCGTCGGCACTCCCCTTTGACCGATCCACCCAACAGCCAACCTCGTTCGCAGCCCGGCCTCAGAAAGAGCGGCTGCCAGAACGGTATTGACGACGTCACAGTCACCCCCGCCGGCCTCAAAAATCGGCCCGAAATAGCCTGGATGCCCCATACCAACCGCCTCGAACTGACCAGCCCGCCTCAAAGAAGATTGCACCAGAAGAATCGCCTGTTCGACACGTTGCCGCGGCGGGTATTCCCTCAAGGTTGTGGCCATTTTGGCGACAACTGGCGGCAGGAGGGGCCAACGCCCTTCGATGTTTCCCTCGGAGGCGCCCTCGAAAGTTCGGTACCTGACCCGCCCTGAAACCTCTGAACCCAAACGCAGAACCGGTTCGTCATCAGGCGTCAACCAGAGTTCGGCAGCGTGTCCGTTGAGTTTGACCGAGACCTCATCGACAATGGCGCCCGTCGGAACCGGCAATCGCAAGAGAGGCCCCGAAGTCTGGAAAACAACCTCGATCTCCAGGCTCAGGTCCGAGTCCCCTCCCCTTCCATCAACAGGCCGGAGGGTCAAATTCGACCTGATGGGGCGCCCATCTTCGTCAATACCACTGATACGAAACGCCGCAAGAAACGGCCGTTGATCCACCGGGCGGTATGAAATTGCCGGCGCCCCGCCGATCCCATCGACAGCCTCGGTCACCGGTCCGCCATACGCATCGGAACGATCTTTATAGGGCTCAGGAACGGGTCCTGTCGTCGCAGAAGCCCTCTGTGGCGATCTTCGTTCGGTGACCCAAGGGGCGGCCAGGATTCCCAGTGACAGTCCAGAAATCACCAGCGCCACAACACCTAGGGTGACTCGGCGCTTCACCACACCGTCCCACATTTTGCGGCCCAGTGTTCGAGGCGCCAGGCGCTCCAACTCCATTTCACACAGGCGGCGCGTCTCCAAACGAATAACCCGGGCAACGGCAACCAGGGCCCGGTCCTGGGCAACGTCCCCTCGATCCATCAACACGGCCAAACGATCGCAGTCGATGATGACATTTGGCGACAGGCCTGAGGTTGGGACCCGGAGAGGTTTCTTGAGTCGCCGGTCCGGGCGAAGAAGAAGGTCATCAACCGTGGCTGCCGACCGAACCCTGAGACCGTGGGCCAGCAATATCACCTCGGGCGCCGCTCCCAGGGAAACTGCACCCCGGAGACCGGATCGACGAAACAATAGACCCGGCTCTTCCGCTGTTATCGGCTCTGTCGCCGGGCGCCCGTTGACAAGGACCTCCACCAATGCGCTGGAAGGGGCCAATTGCCTGAGATGCCTCGCATCTTGGCGGACAAGGTCCCATGCCGATGCGCCGAGATCACCCCTGCGGGCCGGGCGCTTCATACAAACCGCTGTCCCCACCGGAATCCTGCACTGCCGGTGCTCTCGAACCTCGAGTCGCGAGTCAAATACGACTTCCCAGCCCTCGGCAGCGTGTTCCGAGCGAGAGGAGATTCTAATCTCCGTCGGTTCAAACCTCAGAATCGACCAGAAACCGACTCCAAACCGCCCAGCAGCTCCGGCATTCCGTCTCTTGCTCGAAGCATAAAGGGTCAGGAGAAAACGCCGGGCGTGGTCCATCACCATCCCTCGCCCGTCATCGGTCACAGTGATCGACTCAACCCCGCGATCGACCGTGGTCTCGATGATGACCCGGCACGCACCAGCGTCCCTGGCATTCTGGAGCAACTCCCTGAGGAAGACCATGCTCTCGCCTCCGTACCGGGAAGCTTCTCGCTCAGCAAGGTCGAGGAAATCAGCGGCGGAGGTTGTCACGGTATAACAATGGCACGTCCGACCGGTGACTGCGAGGTTGGTTTGTAGGGATCAGGGATTGAGAATTGGGACGCGATCGCGGTTTCTGTTCTTCAACGTTCCAAAGTTGGCCACTTCTGAGTCTTCTCTTATTAGATCTCAAGCCCAATCCGATATTCCAGCATCTGAGTGGGCTTTCCTCAGAAATCTATTTCCAGGGGTTGACATCAGGTCTCTCAAGCCTTATATTCTCCGCTGTCACTCGGGTTGACCGAGTGCCAATAATCAGAGTCAAGTCAAAAGGAGAAAGATAGATGCAAATCACACCTCTATATGATCGGGTCCTCCTCAAGCGCGCTGAAGCCGCCGAGGAAATGCGTGGAGGGATCATCATTCCCGACACCGCCAAAGAAAAACCCCAAGAGGCCGAGATCGTTGCAGTCGGCGACGGCAAGTTCGACGAAGACGGCAAGCGTTTGCCCATGACCGTCAAGCCCGGCGACATCGTGCTGATCGGCAAATACTCGGGCACCGAGATCAAGATCGACGACATTGAACACATCATCG
>CBDTUG010000228.1:0-4232 GCA_965363555.1 uncultured Thermoanaerobaculia bacterium | reverse complement strand
AGGAAGATAATGCCCAGGTGGATGGGATCGATGCCGAAGCCCAGGGCGATCGGCAGGATCAGGGGTACAACGATGACCAGGGCCGAGAAGATGTCCAACATCATCCCAAGAACCAATAGGAAAAGATTGAGCAGGATCAGGAAGGTCAGTTTGCTGGAGACATGGGTGGTGACAAATGCCAAGAGCTGCTCGGGAACCTGGGCGTCGATCAGATAATTGGTCGAGGCCAGCGAGGCGCCGAGGATAACCAGGATGCCGCCGACCATCACCATCGACTCTCTCATGATCACGGGTACCTGGCGTATGCTGATTTCCCGGTAAATCAGGACCTCGATGACGAGCACGTAGACAACCGTGACGGCTGCCGCTTCGGAGACCGCGAAGAAACCGCTGTAAACCCCACCCAAGACAATGAAGGGCAAGGGGATCTCCCACATCGAGGCGCGAAGGGCGGAAGCTGCCGCCCGAAAGTTGAACGTAGCGGTTCGCGACGAGACCCGGGACCTTGAACCTTCACGGAGGCTCATCAGAGAGAGCAGAAGGACCATCAACGCCCCGGGCAGAATCCCTGCGATGAACAGCTTGTCGATGCTGATTTCGGCGACGATGCCGTACAGAATCAGGGGTACCGAGGGTGGAAAGAGCAGGCCTAAGCTGCCTGAGGTCGTGATCAAGCCCAGGTTGAAGTTTTCACGGTAACCGGCGTCCTTGAGCGCCGGGTAGAGCAGGGCGCCCAGGGCGACGATGGTGACACCGGAGGCGCCGGTGAAGGCGGTGAAGAGCGCGCAGGTCACCAGGGCCACGACCGCCAGCCCGCCGGGCATCCAGCCGAAGAGGGCATCGGTCAGGCGGATCAGGCGCTTGGGTGCCTGACTCTCTCCGACCAGGTAACCGGCAAAGGTGAAGAGGGGAATGGCCAGGAGGATTGGAGTGTCGGCGATCCGGTAGACCTCCATCGCGACAACCATAGGATCGACATCGCCTCGGGCAAAGCCCAGGAACGCGCTGGTCAGGATGACCGCAAAAAGCGGAGCGCCCAGCAGGGCGATCAGCAACAGGGCGAGGCCGGCCAGGATCATGGCCCGGTCTCCAGGGCCTCACGGAAATGGTTCCAAGCATAGATGGCGTACCTGATGGCGATGATGCCCATCGCCACGGGCAGCACCAGCTCACAGGCCCACACGGGCACCGAGGCGAAGGCGGTCATTCCCGAGGCGTAGTCTTCGAGGACCAGACGGCCGGCATGCCAGCTGAAAAATCCTGCGACTAGGGCAGTGAAGATATCGGTCAGGACTCGCACGCGGGCATTCCAACGGCTCGGCAGGAACCGCGACAGTGCGTCGACCGAAATCTGGCGATCGTCCCGGGTTGCCGCCATGGCGCCCACCATTCCGACCCACAGCACCGACACGCGAAGCATCGGATCGGCCCAAGAGATGCCGGTGTCAAAGACGTTGCGCAAGACGATCTGGATCGTCGCCATGACGATCATCACACCGAGCACACTCGCCAGGATGGCGTCCTCAAAGGCGCCAAGAAAGCGGAGAACCCGGTTCAATCTGCGGTTTCTCGTTGCCTAAAGGCCTCAAGGTGACGAAGCAACTCTTCGACCAGATTCGAGGGCACTGCACCCTGTTTTCGAAGCAAATTTGTTGATTCGACTCCGACCTTATGCCATTGTTCGAGCTTTGCGGCGTCGACGGTAAGGAACTCAAGACCCTGCTTGGCCAGGGCCTCCCGAGCTTGTTCGTTGTCGCTCCGAGTTCGGTCGTCGAGTCTCGAAGACACCCGGCCCAGGATCTCTCGCACGGTTTTCTGGTCCCTAGCATCCAGTTTGTCGAAGGCTTTACTGCTGACAACGATCGAGCCGTACGTGTAGAGAATCGGTAAATCGGTCAAATACTTGGTCCGGGTGAACCACTGGAGGGCCACCGCGGCTACCGATGGTCCGGCGACGGTGTCGATCAGGCCTGTTTGAAGGCCGATCAGAACGTCGGAGAGCGGCAGCGGAACCGGGGACAAACCGGCGGCGTCGTAGATTGCGCTGGCGATGATGTCGCCTTCGGGCAACCAGGCCTTTTGGCCCTTGAAGTCGGCAAGGTTCGTCGCAGGTTTGTTGGACATGATGTAGGCGAAACCACCCTCGATGAGACCGAAAGAAATATAGCCCTTGGCCTCAAGGCTCTCGACCAGCGTCGCATCCATTCGCTCTCGGACGGCGTCGACCTCGTCGTAGGATTTAAAGAGGAAGGGCAGGCCGTAGAGTTGAAGATCAGAAGTGACCTCCGCCAGGGACTGTCCGGTCATCATGCCGCCATGCAACTGGCCGATCCGCATCTTGCGCAGCACGGCCTGGTCGTTGCCCATCGTGCCGCCCGGGTAGACCCGAATTTTGATCCGGCCTTCGGTCGCCTGTGTTATCTCTTCGGCGCCCTTCTTGACCTCTGTCATCCAAAAAGAACCATCGGGCGCCAAGGTGGCTATTTTTAACTGTGTTGCGTCTGCAGCGCCGGCCAACACACAGGCGATCAGGAATGTTGCTAATACTAATCGTCGCGTCATATCAATCTCCGAAATAGTCTTCTGAGTCGTTGAGCAGGGCCTTGGCCTCTTGTTGGGCGAGGGTGTTGCTCAGGGTCAAGCCTTCGACTGTTGGGTCGGCCTCTAATACCTCACGGCAGAGGCGGTCATGCAACTCGCGGTCGAAGACCAGGCGAGCGTAGTCGCTTGCGAGCAAGACCTTGGCCATCAGTTCGCGGCCGCCCGAAAGCTCGGTGGATTTCTCGAAATGCCGACGACCCTCCTCGGGTTTGCCGCCCAGGGCTTCAGGGAGCAGCGTGGCCAGCACACCGAGGTAGAGATGGGCCGAACCTCGCCGGTAACCTTCGTTTAGAGCAACGACCCGGAGCATCATCGCCTCGACCCGGGCCTTGTCGGCGACGGCCACCCAATCGTCGCGGTTGACCTGAATCCAGGTGGCCCAGGTCATAGCGGCGACATACATGGATTCAATGTCCTCAGGGTCCAGCGCTTCGATCACCGGTTCGAACTGATCGTAGGGTTGATCCCAAATACCACAGGTCGTTTTGTTGCTCAGGCACAGGGCCTTTCGGCCGTAGTCCCGAGCCTTGACCGACATCAATTTGGCCCGTGCGGGATCATCGACGAAGGCGCCTGCGTAGCTGGCATAAAGCTGGGCGCCCGCCATCAGGACATCGGCATTCTCCGGATCGTCGGTGATGAAACCGTCGATCATCAGTAGATAGGCTGGCATCCCCTGGCGAACGGTTTCCGGGTCGTTTTGATTGAGAATCGATGTTGCCAGGCTTTCGGACATCCGGCCGGTCAGGGACGACGTGATGGACGAGCATCCAGACCATGCCAAAAGGCACAGACATAAAAGAGCCATCTGGCTCGATTGCCTTGCGGGTTTTGTGCTCCTCATACTCATGACGGGTGATTGTAACCGAAAAAGAGAGATATTTCGACACCATCAACGGCCAACGAACCATCTGAGAGTGACCACCGACACAGGCATACGAGAGGTCTGAGGCTTTCCCGACACATCAATATGTTCCCCACAACGAGAATACGGTCCCCAGGACTCAAAGGTTGAGGTCCGGCCGGGTTAACCCGCTCTTCTCGCCGGTTTTCGTCGCGAGGTGAGGAAGGCGTGGTGAGATTCGACGTTTTCGCAGATCGAACGAATGAGGCGTACTTGACAGTACTTTGATTGAGCGAGGTCAAGAAAACGTCGAAGATCGCTGCGTATTTCGCGCCGCAGCAGATCACTGGTGAGAAGGTCGGGTTAGAATTCCAGCCGGAAACCGACCTCGTAGCGCCGGGGTATCTGCCAGGCATCGGGCTCACCCACGACGCAGTCGCTGATTCCCCAGCAGACATCAGTGGGTCGCTCGCTGCCCAGGGTGTTGAGAACCGAGGCGATCAGCTGCAACCGCATGGCCCCGACGGTGAATCCCTTCGAGACCTGCAGGTCGAGCTGGTAGTTGCTGTTGGCCTCGCGGCTGCCTCGCGGTTCGAGGGCGTGATAACCATATGGTATCTCCGGGTTGTCATATTCATCTTCGATCGGCGTCCAGGTGAAGGGCGAGGACCAGTGGCCGTCGAAAGCGAATGTCCAGTCGCCCTTGATATTGAAAAAACCGTTCAACTTGAGCCGGTGCCTTCGGTGATCAAAGAGATAACCGTAGATGTTGTCGAAGTGCCATGGG
>CBDTUG010000227.1:0-4246 GCA_965363555.1 uncultured Thermoanaerobaculia bacterium | reverse complement strand
TATATCCGTAAGATGAACCCAGTGATTCTGGCCGGTGCCTGTGCAGGAGGCCGCTCCTCCGACAGATGGGTCCAGGGAAGAAGAGAGCGAGGGTCTCCCGACTCCAGAACCCGAAATGATCGAGAGACGGGAGACAGCCCGAATCCCTACAGCCCCAGTTGATCCTCCGCCAAGGCGGGCCTTTACGCCGCCCTTGCAACTCGACGACGAAGAGACTATTCGAGTGCCCGTGGCGTTGGCGAAATTGTGTCAAGGGCACAGAATTTCTTTGGCCGTCAGAGTAGCTGAGACCGGTCTCGTCGAAAATGCTAAGGTGATCTCTTCAGGCCATCCTGAGGTCTGCGCAGAAAATGCTCTCGAAGTGGTTCAGAATTTCTATCGTTTTAAGCCTGCCGCTGACGTCGAGGGGATTCCCGTGGCGGCTCCCTTAACAATGGTCTTCAACTATGATCTGGTGGTCAAAGATGTCGCTGATTAGAGTCAGTCTGTTATTCGTCGGAGTTTCGTGTTTGTTTTTCATGGTCGGTTGCGCGTCGATATCTGGCGACCAGAATTCCAATTCGATCACAGCCGAGATTGTTGCGGAACCAGAAGGCGCGATGGTTCGGTTTCGTGGAAAGTCAGTCGGACGAACTCCCATTTCCGTTCCTGTCGAAAGCCTCGCGGACGTTCTCGAGATCGACGCTGAACAAGAGGGTGTGGATCTGGTCGAAAAACGGGTTCGTCTTGTTTCCGAGGACAGAATTGAAGTGGTCTTCAGGTTCGGTGACGAAGGGTCGGCCTTGGCGGAGGCTCTCGGCCTTGCGAGAGTCCTCGTCTTCGACTACTCGAATCGTACGACATTTGAGGTCGACCAGTGGGACCTCAACCCAGATTTCTTTGACAAGCTTGAACAGCAGGCAGTCTTGCTCAACACGACTTTTGCCGAATTGGACGTTTATATCTGTGGGCACACTGACAACACCGGCGGCGCCGAACACAATCTCGAGCTTTCATTACGCAGGGCCCAGGCCGTAACTGATTTCTTGATTGCCCATGATATCGACCCGAGACGACTCAAATCTCAAGGCTTCGGGGAGGACTATCCTCTAGCCGGCAACGACTCTGATTCTGGGCGCGCTATTAATAGACGAACCGAGATTGTGTTGCCACAGTAAAAAATGGATAGCAGTCCCATCATATTGACAATTTCATATTCAACCCCGAAAAACTCAAAACTCAGGGAAAAGAAAAGCCTGGCACCCCAACCACTCGTGATTGATGAAGGTTGGGAGAATACTCGGCTATAGTTTTCCCCATGAAAACCCCGCCAGGTGAGATCCGTTCAGCACCATTCAAAATTCTCGCCTCACAGCATGACCTCAAGCCGAATTTCCCAGACGACGTTCGCCGTGAAGTCGAGGCGCTGATCTCAACCCCGGGGGTTCACGACCCGCAACTCGAAGACCTTGAGGCCCTTCCGTTTGTCACGATAGACAACCCTGACTCCCGCGACCTCGATCAGGCACTATTCATTCAACAAGATTCGCAGGGATTTCAAGTCTATTACGCTCTGGCCGACGCAGCCTTTTATGTACAACCAGGATCTTCCCTATTTGAAGAGGCGATTCAACGAGGGTCAAGTTACTACCTACCCGGGAAATCTATTCCGATGCTGCCGAGGGCCTTGAGTGAAGGACTGATTTCACTCAATCCCAACCAGTTAAGGCGTTCCCTTGTATTTGTCATGACGTTGGATAAAAAAGGTCAATGTCAATCGACCAAAATCATCCGGGCACGCATCCAGAGCCGCCGAAAGCTGAGCTATCAGCGGGTGCAACGGTCGTGGGATGACCCGGCAGGAAGCGGCTTCCGAAGAGAGCTTTTTGAAGAGAGCCTCAAGTTGCTCAGGATCGTCGGTCATCTCCGCATACATGAAGCCCACCGCCGACAGGTGATCGACTACAACCGGCTCGAGACAGCGATTCGATTCAACCCGCTGGGCGACCCAGTGGTCACGACCCGAATACGATTCGAAGTTGAACGGTGCAACGAGCAGATTTCTTTGATGTGCAACATCGAAGGGGCAAAGATCCTCAAAGAGGGCCTCGGAATTGAATACGTCCAGCCAATATTCAGGGTGCACCCTGCTCCGACTGTGGATCAGCTGGAACACTTTCGACTTAACGTTGCGGCCATGATCCAGGTGCATGGCGTCGATCCGGAGCGATGGCAATGGAAGGGGCCGGACCAACCTTTGGCCGAATACCTCGAAGTCCTGCCCCGACGAGCCCGACCCCGATTGGCTGCAGCCATCGAGCGCCAAGCGGTTTTGACCAACCAACGATCGATATTCACCTCAGACCCCGGTTCCCACCACGGGGTCGGGGCGCCCGTCTATGCACGGTTCTCCTCTCCAATGCGGGAAATTGTCGGCATCTTCACTCACAAAGAGGTTCTGGAGTTGATCAACGGTCCAGACTCAGCCGCTCCCGATGAGGAAGACCTGATTCTGAGAAACCGCGTGGTTGAGGCCGGCAATCGATCCAAGGCCCTTCAGCGAACGCTGGAGAAGGCAGTCGATCTATTGGTGTTGGACAGACTGTTCGAACCTGAAATTTTATTAACTCCAACCGATCGACCCATTCGCCGGGGAACGGTGATCGGCATGAAACCCCACCTGATCTACATGCAATTGGACGATCCACCATTTGAGGTCAAGATCCATATATCTGACCTCGATCGTCACTTCGGCTCGGCCTGGAAACAAGATCCCGATGTGGTCGAGGTTCAACCTCCGGAAGGACTCAACATTCGGCCGCTGCGAATGGGCGGTGCTGTCGATCTTGTCCTCGTCGGACACAACGCAAAACACCATCGGTGGCTCTTGGCGCCAGTTTGACACGACCGGTTTCGGTGCCTGGCTTCAGGACATGCGGAGGACAACGACGACGCCAAACTCACGGCAAATACAGAAAGAAGTGTGCGAACGGCTGAGACGAAATTGTTATTTCGTTATCCCAAGAACATTGTGCCCACAACAACAAAACACCCTTCGTCCACCCACATTCAGCACGGAGGAGTCAGACAGCGACGCGGCGACGAAATGCCTATAACTGTAGGAAATTCTAGATGAGGCTTTGGTGGCGGCGGGCAGCGATTTCCACTCACTACGGGACTGGTAGTCATTCGGTCTCCTGTTGGCTCAAGTTTCGGAGCCATCGGGTCCGATTTCCCCTGCGAGGACAATCCGGTCACGGCCTCGTCTCTTGCCCTCGTACATGGCGGCATCTGCTTCGCGAATTGCAACATCGAGATCGTCGAGCAGCGGAGCAATGCCGTACGTCAGGGTGACCGATATCGACGTGCCCTCGACCTGAAAGACCTGATCTGCCAGGTGCGACCTCAACCGTTCGATGGCGGACCGAGCTTTGCCCGTGTCGCTGTCGTCCAGCAGGCACAGAAACTCCTCGCCTCCCCAACGGCAGACCAGGTCGGTTCCCCGCAGGAACTTGGAGATCTGATTCGAGGTCCACTTGAGGGTTTCGTCCCCGGCCTGGTGTCCGAGCCCGTCGTTCAGGTCTTTGAATTGGTCGATATCCGCCAAGACGATGGTCAGTGGCTGACCGTTCCGGCGGGCACGGGCCATCTGATCTGCTGCCTGCTCGTCAAAGGCGCGACGGTTCAAAAGCCCGGTCAGGGAATCAGTCCGCGCGAGCCTACCGATCTCCTCAACCGCGCGCTCCAAATCTTGGTTTCGAACGTCCAGTGTTCTCTCAAGACCCGCCTTGACACGGTATCCCCGCCAAGCAGCCAGAGCTCCGAGGCACGCGAAAGCGAGGCCGATGGCAGTGGCGAGCAAAAGATGAGTTCGTTGACGAAGCTGCACCTCGCTGAGCTGAGCGTCGAGTCTCATCCGTTCGAGCTGACGTTCGTGCTGCTCGACCTCATATTTGACCTCGAGCTCCTCGATCAGCTCCTGTCGTTCACTCTCCCGGGCCTCGTCCCGAAGTGTCACCAACGAGCGCATATGGTGCATCGCCCGCTCGGGTTTCCCCATCGCCTCGTAGACTTCGGAAAGCTCCTTGTGCAACTCCAAGACGACACCGGGGACCACCCCGACGGCATCGTCCAGGGCCAATTCGAAAAAACCGACCGCCTCGGACAATTCTCCTCTTTCCCGAGAGATGCGGCCGAGCGTCATCCGGGTGCCCGCCAGCGGTCGTGTGAGCCCAAGGTCAGAAACCTGGTCCAGCGCGACGAGACA
>CBDTUG010000226.1:0-4268 GCA_965363555.1 uncultured Thermoanaerobaculia bacterium | reverse complement strand
ATTTCACGATTGTGTCCTCGGAGGTCTCCGGTCCGGTTGAGGCCATCGGGAGCGTCTGTCAGGGGATCGACCTCGATGGGCTCACGGCCTGCTTTGGTGTCGCAGGCCCGGTGCATGGCGGCAGATCCCGTCTGACCAATTTGCCGTGGGTCGTCGATTCCGAGAGTCTGGAAAAGGAACTGGGTTTCGAACGGGCTCTGGTGATTAATGATCTCGAGGCCACGGCGTGGGCGGTTCCGTTTTTGCAGACTTCGAGTCTGTGTCAGATCAAGGCTGGCACGCCCGATCCTGGAGGCGCCATCGCTATCATCGCGGCGGG
This sequence comes from uncultured Thermoanaerobaculia bacterium, assembly GCA_965363555.1. Taxonomy (GTDB): domain Bacteria; phylum Acidobacteriota; class Thermoanaerobaculia; order Thermoanaerobaculales; family Sulfomarinibacteraceae; genus DAOWGJ01. The sequence continues at coordinate 3,949 of CBDTUG010000226.1, read as the reverse complement.
AACCGGGCTTGGTCAGGCGGGGCTGATCTGGGGAGGGGAGAAAGCCGTTGTCTGTTCCGGCGAGGGTGGCCATGCCGACTTCGCCCCTCAAGGGCCGCTTGAAGTGGACCTTCAGGTTTTCTTGGCCAAGAAATACGGTCATGTCAGCTGGGAAAGAGTCGTTTCCGGACCTGGTCTGGTCGACCTTGCGGATTTTTTCTTTTATCGAACCGGTGGATCAATCGAGGGGTGGCTTGATACGAAGGGGGCTTTTGAAGATCGGGCAGCTGCGGTTGGCTTGGCAGGGCTGAGCGGGGGCCCGGAGGCCTGTGTGGCAGCCCTTGGACTCTTCGTCTCATTGCTTGGCGCACAGGCGGGTAATCTGGCCCTGACCCTGGGTGCGACTGGGGGTGTTTACCTGGCCGGGGGCATGCCTCCGAAGATCCTTCCGGCGATTCTAAGGGGCGCCTTCAACGAGAGATTTCTGGACAAGGGGAAGATGCGGCACTTCCTCGAGGATGTGCCGGTTCATGTGATCTTGGACCAGGGCGCGCCGCTCATGGGGGCGGCTCGAAGGGCTGCGGCCGAGTTGGCGAAATAGGTGAGGAGTGTTTCCCCTTCTCGCAATTCGTGGGCCTGGGGCTGGGATCATCAACGACTTGTAGTCACCGTCGAAAGGCCCAAACCCACGTATTGTTTAAAGCCTAGTAAGATATCTCTTCTGGCCATGTACCAAGACTTCTACGATCTCCGCGAGCCGCCGTTCAATATCACCCCGGATCCACGCTACCTGTTTTTCAGCCGGCGCCACCGCGAGGCATTCGAGCACATCCTGTTCGGCATTGACCAGCGCAAGGGCTTTGTTCAAGTGACTGGAGAGGTGGGAGCTGGCAAGAGCACTCTCTGTCGCGCGGCGCTCGAAGAGCTGGGCGACGGTTATGCTACGGCTCTGATTCTCAATCCGGTGATGACCGGAATTCAGCTTCTGCGGTCGATCCTCCGGGAGTTGGATCTCAACGACCGCGGCAATGACCGGATTCGTTTGCTCGAAAGGCTCAACGCCTACCTCCTGGACCAAATCGGCAACAGTATCGACGTCGTGCTCTTCATCGACGAGGCCCAGGACATGTCCGAGGATCTGCTGGAGCAGGTTCGTCTCTTGTCCAATTTGGAAACCGACAACCGAAAGCTGCTGCAGATCGTCTTGATCGGGCAGCCGGAGTTGAGGGAAACGCTGGATCGGTCCGAACTACGGCAACTGCGTCAACGGATCACGGTGCGCTACCACCTTGGATCGCTCGATCGGGAAGAAACTGAGGCCTACATCCACCATCGTCTTCAGGTGGCCGGCAGCAACGGGCGACCTTCATTCAGCCGGTGGGCGATTTCCAGAATCCATCGCCATTCACGGGGGGTTCCCCGGGTTATCAATGCCGTCTGTGACAAGGCCCTATTGGCAGGCTACGTCGAGGGTTTGGATCATCTGGGCCGGCGTGAGATCGGCCGTGCAATTCGAGATCTCGAAGGAAAATCGAGATGAGCCTGATCAGCGAGGCACTGAGAAAGGCCCGGCAGGAGACCGCCGAACGGGAGGCCAGGGAACGAGGCCTCGAAACGCCCGTGGTCGCCGGATACTGGAAGCGTGGTGGCCGTCTTGGTGTAGGCCTGGTCCTGGGTGCTGCGATCGCACTGGGCGCCGCGGTGATCGGAGGGGCCTTGGTGTGGTGGGCCCTCGCTGACCGGTCGGAACCGAATGAGGTTGAGGCGCCCGATGAACGGGTGCAGGCCGATCTGGAAGTGATGGATGACCTGCCGAACCCCTCGAATGGAGTCCCTGAGCCCGATCAGTCGGATTTGATTGTGCCGACCGTTACGCCGGCGGAGTCGAAGGTGGATGAGCCTGACGTTTCACCGATCATTGAGGGCATTGCCTTGACCAGGGTCGAGGTTGTCGAAAGCGCGCCGGACAGCGAAGAAGGTGTGCCGGTCAAGGTCCCTTCCCCACAGCCACCGCTCGCGGACGGCGAATTCGTAGAGGAGGCCCATGTCGGTGAAGTGACCTTGACCCTGGATTACCTGGTTTTCCGAAAAGAAAACCCGTTTGCCATGATCAACGGACGGGATGTTCGTGTCGGTGCGGTCGTCGAGGACTATGTGGTCGAGGCCATCACAGAGAATAGCGTCGTGCTGACCCAGGGTGATACCAGAATAGTGCTTCGTGTGCAGTAGGAGAATCAAAATGAGAAAATCGGCGACGAAGCCTGCGATGTATTCAAACGTTGAGCCAATGGAACTGACTGCCTGGAAGGCTCTTAAACGACATGCCGGCGATATCGGTGATCTCAACCTCAAGAATCTCTTCGCTTCAGGGGCTGACCGGTTCGATCAGTTCTCGGTGGAGGTCGACGATTTTCTGTTGGACTACTCGAAGAACCTGGTGACCGAGAGAACGATGGAGTTGTTGGTCGACCTGGCCCGTCAGGCCGGCCTTCCACAAGCCCAGGCGGCGATGTTTGCTGGTGAGGCCATCAACTGGACAGAGCATCGTTCGGTCCTTCATGTCGCCTTAAGAAACCGTAGCGGCGATGCAGTCCTGGTTGACGGCCGAGACGTCATGCCGGACGTAGAGAGAGTTCTGCGGCAGATGCGGGTTTTTGCAGATTCTGTCCGGTCCGGGCGGTGGCTGGGCTTCAGTGACCGGCCAATCGAGGCCGTTGTCAACATCGGTATTGGGGGGTCGGACCTTGGCCCGGTTATGGTCACCGAGGCCCTCAGGCATTACCACGACGGCCCGATCGTTCGTTTTGTCTCGAACGTCGATGCGACGGACTTCGTCGAAACCACCCGTGACCTCGACCCGGAAACAACGCTGTTCATTGTCGCATCCAAGACATTTACGACCCAAGAAACCATGACCAACGCCCGAACGGCCCGGGACTGGGTGGTGGCGGCATCAGGGGACAAAACTGCGGTCGCACGTCATTTTGTGGCGCTATCGACCAATCGCCAAGGGGTCGAGGCCTTCGGGATCGACCTCAAGAACTGCTTCGAGTTTTGGGATTGGGTTGGGGGTCGATACTCTCTGTGGTCGGCCATCGGGCTGCCGATCGCCCTTGCGATCGGTTTTCCGGCCTTCGAAGGTCTGCTCGAGGGGGCTCATCGAATGGATCGCCATTTCCGGGAGGCGCCGCTTGAGGCCAATCTGCCGGTCATTCTGGCGCTCCTGGGTATATGGAACCGGAACTTTCTCGGCGCCGCGTCATACGCCCTATTGCCATATGACCAATATCTGCATCGGTTCGCGGCCCATTTTCAGCAGGTCGACATGGAATCGAGCGGGAAAACCACCGACCGGGACGGCAAACGGGTCGAATACTCAACCGGGCCGGTGATCTGGGGTGAGCCGGGCACCAATGGGCAACATGCCTTTTTCCAACTTCTGCACCAGGGCACGACCGTCGTGCCCTGTGATTTCATCGGCTTCATCGAAAGTCTCAACCCCGTCGGTGACCACCATCGGAAGCTGATGGCCAACTTTCTGGCGCAGACCGAGGCTCTGATGCGGGGGAAGACCGAGAACGAGGTGCGGGCCGAACTTGCAGCGAGGGGCCTTGGGGAGGACGAGGTCAGCCTCTTGGCGCCTCACAAAGTCTTTAGCGGAAACCGACCGACAAACACCCTACTGCTCAAGCGGTTGACACCTGAAAGCCTCGGCATGCTGATTGCGGCCTACGAACACAAGATCTTCGTTCAGGGTGTCATATGGCGCATTAACTCTTTCGACCAGTGGGGGGTGGAACTGGGAAAAGAACTGGCCGGGACAATTCTTGAGGAGGTCGAGGGCCTGGCTCAGGGACGAGAGATCGATCTTGAAAGCCACGATTCATCGACACGAGCCTTGTTGAAGAGGTTGATGGGCTAGTGTACTGCGTCTGAAGTTCATTCCATTTATTTGCGAGGCATCCGCACC
>CBDTUG010000225.1:0-4290 GCA_965363555.1 uncultured Thermoanaerobaculia bacterium | reverse complement strand
GGTAAAATCCCACATCAATCACGGCTTGACTTCGCTACGACAGAAGTGCGGGCTAAGACGGTTCGCCACTGCCGAGGTCGACCAGTGTTCCTGGATCAACTCCGATCGAGGCAAGGGCCTGCTGCCATCGATCCTCGAGGGGTGTTTCGAATACCAGGGTGTCGGTGGCAGGTGCGACCAACCAGGAATTCTGTTCGATCTCCGCCTCTAACTGTCCGGGCGCCCATCCGGCATAGCCGAGACAGAGGTGAAAACGGTGATCAACACTTCCCAGGGCCAAAGCCTCGAGTAACTCGGACCGTCCAGAAATGGTGAATTGCAGGTCGTTGATGTCGTGATCCGAAGGCATTGGAGAGACTCCCTCGACCAGAACGAAGCCTTGCTCCGGCTGGACAGGTCCACCCGCCAGCACAGCCGGGGATCGGGCTGGAGGTTCCGAAATGCCCAGCTGTGGCAGCACCGTATCTAGGGCGATCTCGGATGGTCGGTTGACGATCAAGCCGAAAGCGCCATCCTCAGGAGAGTGAGATCCCAGAAGGATTACGGTCCGCCAGAAATTTGGATCCGCCAGCGCCGGCATTGCGATCAGAAGATGGCCGTGAAGATCGGTCGCAGTCATCCATCTATTATATCAGCTAGGAAGCCAGAAAGCTGGAACGCTGGGATGCTCGGTCTTGCCTTCAAGCCTCCTACCGTTGTCTGCTGTACAAACGAATCATCTCCAGGACTGCCGCTCCTTTATCATCGGTGTTCGGTCTGCTGAATACCAGATCCAACGAAGGCTCGGGATAGTCCCAGGTCAAGATCAGGGCGCCGTCGCTGGTCGCAGATGTTCTTTGGGGCGGTCCCAGTGACCCGATACAATCGATTGGTGATGAGGTCCAGGAAAGCCCTTCGGAGAGGTCGAGGGTGAAGGGTGTATACCGATCGAGGTGGCCTGTGTCGAGCACGAACTCGACCAATTGCTCTTGATCGTCGAATGACAGGATCCAGGTCATCAGGGGACCTGCCCGGGCAATCAAGGAAGATCCGCCGCCGGAGGTCTCGATGCCTTGGCGTTGAGCGATTTGTGGCCGGGCTTGGCCCAACCGGATTCCTTGTATTGAGGCCGACTCTGGCCGGATCACCAGGGGTTGTGCATAGCGGAGCAGCAGCCGCTGGATTTCGGGTTCAGCGAGAAACCGTTTTTCGCCGGGCAGTGTGACTGCCAGATAGAGGTCTTGCCCTTGGCTTTGAAGGACTGCTTCGAATATTTCAAAGGCTTGGCGGTGATCCCCAAGGACGTAGGAGGCGGCTTCCAGGTAGAGGGCAGGTTCAACTACGATCGGTCGGGCGTGAACGACACGTCGAAGGATTTCATTGGCTCTTCGATACTTCCCCTGGTGGAAGGCGGCGCGGCCGGCTTCGGCTGCAATTTCCCACGAAATCTCGTCGCTCAGGTCGTCGTGAATCAGGGGTTCAAGTGTGGCCAACGCTTCGGAATACCGATTGGCTGCCGCCATTGACCTTGCCTGCTCCAGGATTTCTTCCGCCGTGGCAGGCGGGGCCTCTTCGGACCATGCCGGCAGCCCGAGTCCACACAGGATTGCCACGAACACAACGTGTCGAACCATGGCATCACGGTATCATTTCACGCCTCGGCCCGGTCAAAGACAAACCCTGCGGAGCCGGTTCCAGAAGGAGATGCCGGCCGGCCGGGTAGCTGTCTCAGGTTACAGGCAACAGGTTCCATGAAACACAGCCCCAACAGTTGATGCGGCTTCTTTTTTTGTACCTATAACATGATTTTTTACGGTGCCAAAGCTGACAGCTGAGAGCTGACCGCATAGTATGGAATGGTGAGCGCCTCGGAGATTGTCGTCAGACCGGTTCAGAAATCATGGCCGGAGTCGGTTCAGCGGCCCTTGGTACACGCGCTGTCCGTAGCGCCGGACGTGGCGTTTGCACATCTGGCCGACGCCGGAGTGCCGGGGCAAGGTGAAATGCATACGGCTCTATTCGTGTGGCTGCAGCCTGGAGCACTGAGATCGTTGCGGCGAGTCCTTAACCAAGTTTCGGCGATCGTTTCGGGGGCCCTTCCCGACGGTACGGCGGTCGACCTCATCATTCTGAACTCTGCCCCGGAACTCTTGGAAGTAGTGGAGGCCGCCGGGGGATTGATCGTGGAGAGTGATCCGGACGAACGGCGCCGAGCCCTGGAGGCCGCCGCAGCAACGCCGGGCGAGGACGACGGCTCATACCGTCGGAAGGGGCCGTGGTGGTGGCCGTTTTAGGAACTTATCCCCAGGGGACCTCGAAAACACGCGGCAAAATACCAGGTCTCAGGGTGCAGGTCTCAGTTCGAGGAGCGGGTTGTGTTTCCTGAAACCTGCTGCCTGTGACCTGAAACTGTTACGCGGCAGACTGGGCATGCGCTTTTTGATTTCGGCTCCACCGGGTCAAGCGTCCGGATATTTCTTCCTCTGCTTCTCGATCCAGGCATCGCTTCTCAGGTATAGGGGTTCGACGGAGTGTGCGCAGTAACGGGCGACAACATCGGAAGCCTTGAACCGGTAGAGATTGATGGCGAGCTCCTCAGGGAGCATCAGTTGAATTTCATCGACAATGTTGAGGAACTCTTCGTTCCCGGACGAGAACAATCCACTTTTGATTGCGATGACCATGCTGGGCTGCGGATTCTCTTCCCCCTGTTGAAGGGAAAATAAGAAAACTCCCTGGATCAACTTCCCGCCGTGGGCAAATTCTCGGACGCGGGCCAAAAAGTTCTCAGGGAGGGCGCCCTCGTCGATCTTCTTGAGTTTGATCCGGGTCCCTGTGTGGATTTTGGTTTCGTCCATGTGTTCCCCCTGCCGATGGCTGATTCTACTCCGACTTCGAGTTTGTCTTCAGTAAATAATCTTCTGACAGCTTCGATAGTCGAGGTAGAGCGTCAGGTTTCAGGTCTCAGGCCTCAGGTTTCAAATCACAGAGTACCTTGTGTTTCCTGAAACCTGAAACCTGAAACCTGGGACTGTGACCCGGCGAACCGGTGAGGGTTCTTCGTTTCAGGCTCTGCGGGTGGGCCATCGTGAAACGAATCGGGTACCATGTCCGGGGAGGGTCGGTGAACGGAACCGTTGTCATAATTGCTGCAAACGCCTTCGAAGCGAGGGCAGCGGCCGGTGTTGGCAGAGGAATGGTCAAGGAGCCGTGGGGCAGCTGGATGCTGTATCGCGGAGAGATGTGGGACATTCCCCTGGCGGTGATCCGGTGTGGGCCGGGCAAGGTTGCGGCCGCTGCGGCGACTCAGGCGGCAATTCAATACCTCGACCCATTGGTGATTGTGAGCTTTGGCGTGGCCGGAAGCCCTGATCTGTCGACCGAGATCGGCACGATGGTGGTTGCGACAACGGTTGTCGATGTCGCCCTGGAAGAACTGGGCGATCTTCCGGTTGAGATTCCTGCCAGATTCGACTCTTCCCCAGCCCTCCGAGATGCATTCCTCAGTGTGCCGGGCGGCGTCCAGGGCTTGGTACTGTGTTGGGAGGGGCAGGTCGCCTCGCCATCGAGCCGCCCCCCTGCCACGGCCGTCGACGGCGAGCCCGTAGCCGTTGATTGGGAGAGTGCGGCAGTAGCGCAGGTCGCCCAGATGTGGGGCATCCCGTGGGTGGCACTCAAGGTGGTCTCCGACCACGGGGAACATGATCGTATGAAGCGGGTCGCAGTCGCCGCGAAAAGGCCCCTACAATGGGCTGCCGAGGTCTTCAGGCGAGCCGGTGCAGCATACCTGAACGAAGAGCGAGACGAGGCCGAGGATCACGAAGACGATGCGACCAGCGAGGAGGAACAACGTGAAGATCGAGAAACGTCAACAGGATAATGTCACGGTCGTAGTCATCGAGGGGGTGATCAAGCTCGGTGACAGCGCGCGGCTGTTTTCGGATTGCCTCAATGGGCTTTTTGAAGGCGACACCGGTTCGGTGTTGATTGATATGACTGGGATTGACTACGTGGATTCGACGGGGCTTGGTGAGCTAGTGGGGTATCTCCAGCGGTTCGAGAGGCAAGGCCGGCGTCTGGCACTCCTTCGGCCCCAGAGCCGAATTCTCAACCTCCTCAAGCTGACCAAATTGAACGAAGTATTTCTCATCTTTACGGATGAGGACGAAGCGATCGAGGCGCTGAAGGGGTAGCTATAGGCTGAGGTGTCAGCGCCCAACCCTACCTAGTTCCCGTCCGGAAACGGCACTTTTTCACAATTTCGTCGTCAGGCTGCGGGTTTCCTTGTGCGACGTACAGGAAGTACGACTC
>CBDTUG010000224.1:0-4295 GCA_965363555.1 uncultured Thermoanaerobaculia bacterium | reverse complement strand
GTTGGTCGTTACGAAGAGGGTGCCGTACTGGTACATCGCCCAGATCGTGGTTGAGACATCCGGGTGCACAATCGGCTGCATGCCGTCGCCTCCGAAGAGTTCTTGCCAATCATCGGTTGCGCCGGTCAAGGTTCTATTGGTACCGTTGTCCTGGGCTCCGAGGTAAAGGGCGTCGTTGTTGCCTTGGTCGACGGCCATCCTGTAGATCTGGGTCAGGGGTAGGTTCGGCTGCTTGGTCCAGGCCGCACCGTCAACCGAACGGTAAACCCCACCGTCGTTGCCGTTGTACATTGCCGCCCCGGCGCCCGAGCCGAAACCGAGGGCATGATGATCAACATGCATTCCGTCGGAAGCGTTGTGGTAGCTGTCGCCTCCGTCGGTGCTGCGCCAGAAGGGCAGTCCGAGCACATAGATCGTATCCGGATCCGTTGGATGGGTACGCACGTTGCCGAACCACCACCCGTACGACGCGAAGACGCTGGCGAGGCCTGCATCGGTGGTTTGGGTCCAGGTCCCTCCTCCGTCCTCGGACCGGTAGAGCCCGTCGAAGTATCCGATCCGGTCGGCATAAACAGCGTGCATGACGTCCGGTTGGGAGGCACACAGGCTGAGGCCGATGCGGCCGCCATCCTCTGACGGCGCGGGCAGGCCGCCGCCGACCAGGGTCCAGGTGTCACCTCCGTCGATCGTGCGATACACGGCACATCCCGGTCCGCCGTAGTCGTAGTATTCAGGCTGACGGATGCGCTGCCACATCGCTGCAAAGAGTACGTTCGGGTTGTCGGGTCGCTGCACGATGTCGACACAGCCGGTCTGGTCGTCTATATACAGCACGCGTTCCCAGGTCGAGCCTCCGTCGGTGGTCCGGTAAACGCCGCGCTCGGAGTTGCCTTGCCAGTGCAGGCCCATCGCCGCGACGAACAGCCTCTGGCTGTTGCCTGGGTCGATCACGATTCGGCCGATCGAGCCGCTGTTGTCGAGACCAACCGACGCCCAACTCCCACCCTGATCGCTCGAACGAAACAGCCCAGCTCCTCCGTAGGCAAGGCTGCCGCCTCCCGGGTTGACCTCCCCGGTTCCGGCATAGATGACACTGGTGTCGGATGGATCGATCGCCAGGGCGCCGATTGAAAGGGCCGGCATGTCGTCGAAGATCGGGGCCCAGTGCCAACCACCGTCTGTCGTCTTGAATACACCGCCCTCGGCCGCGCCGGCATAAACGATGTCGTCGTCACTCGGGTCGACGGCAATATCGGTGATTCTGCCACCGATGTTTTCCGGCCCGCGCTGGGTCCACGATGGGGCAGTCCAGCGAACGGCCTCACGATGGGTCAGAGCCTGTTCCCGGGCCTGGCGCCATGTTTTGAGGGGGATTTGATTCTGCGGGAAGGCTCGTTGTTGGAAGAACCATTGATTGGGGGCGTAGCGCGCGTTTGCGTGCTGCTCATCGTTGTGTCGGTCTGTGACCCAGAAAGCGGTGATCACTATGAACAGGGCGGCCGGCGCCGAGACAGCGAGTATCTTGAAAAGGCGTGCCGACCAATGACTGCCCGAATGTGGAGCGGTGGTGGCCCCCTCGGTCGAAACTCTAGAATTTGGTGACATTTTGGTTGAGTTCATTGTCTTCACTCCTCCTCGGGGCCATCGGGCGAGACGAGATTAACAGAAGTGAGAGGTTCAATCGCGGCTCCTACGCCGATACTGGACTTCAATCGAGAACGCATCGCACCACTGCCCGGGCTGCCAGATCGAGAGTCCGGCATGGAGAGACAAGGTTAGGAGTTTTGCCGATCTGAAGAAATTGGAGCGATGGGACAATTTGCAGGGGAGCCTCAGGATGCCGGCGAAAAGGGAGAATTTTCACAAGACAGGCTGTTGCGAGTTTTTCCGATGGCGCCGGTCGAATTTTCCGAAACTCTTTGGTTGATTCTTACCCTCCAGATTCGGTAAGATGCGCTCCGCACGGTTCTTAAGAACCGGGTTATGTATTCATCAACGAGGAGGCCCTCAGTGAGTCAACGTGTTCTCATTATCGACGACGAAGCAGAGATTCGAAGAAACCTCACCTTTGGGCTGACCCAAGAGGGATATACCTGTACGGCGTGCCCGGACGGGATTTCTGCAATCCATGAACTCCAGCGTTCCCAGGAAGAGGGCGTGGGCTACAACTACATGATCTCTGACATCTTCATGCCGGATATCGACGGCCTCAAGATCCTCAAGGTGATCAAGAGCGAGTTTCCGGACTTGCCGGTTCTGATTATCACCGGTTTCGGTGACGAGATGCTGGAAAGCAAAGCCTTGGCGGAGTTTAATACCGGTTTCCTTGACAAGCCGTTCGAGATCTCCGAACTGGTCGAGGCGCTTAATGCCCTGACTCCAGGAGGGACAACTGCAGACGAGGGTGTCTCAGTACCAGGTGACGGAGAAATCCGTGAGGCCATGAGCGCTTATGTCACCCTTCGCATTTCGGATCCCCGATTGGATATGGCCGTTTATCAGGAACTGGTCACGATGGATGGGATCGCCTCCTGCGATGCCGTGCGGGGTGACGTCGACATCATTTGTGTATTGAATGCCACTTCGGAAGAAGAGATGGCGGCACTGCAGCAGAAGATCTCCGAGGTCAAAGGGATCGAGGTGGTCTCGATGTCTCGGGTGGAGCGTCCAAAGCTGGACCGGGATATTCACGAGTTCTTGAATATCTACAAAAACGTCGTCAAGTCCGCTGTCGTTCAGCAGGGCTCGAGACCTGCTGACCTGAGAAGCTACGTCATCATCGACGTGGACAAGAACTTCATCCAACAGGTGTTCACGACCTTGTTCTTCCTCGACGAGGTCATGGTCTGCGACATGGTCGACGAGGGCACCAAGCTGATCGGCGTCATTTCCCAGGCCGGTGCGTTCGGGAAGACGCCGAAGATCATCGAGAAGTTGAGTCACATCGACGGTGTCCTGCGGGTCAAGCAGGCCAGCATTATTCAGTTGATGGATATGTGACTCGAGCTGAGCACGAGATTTGAGACGGGCGCCTTTCGAATCGCGCCCGAGGCGGGGCGACGATTTTCAGACATTGAGCGCCCGGGAACCCGCACCCCAAGGCGCTCAACCAACGGATGGTTTCATGGACCAGACACAAACCGAATTCAGTTATCGCCTTTGGCGGCATGACGGCGCCCAGGGAGAGTTGATTCCTCTCCTGCAATCCGCCCAGGATCATTTCGGTTACATCCCCAGGAGAGCGATCAAGTACATCTCCGGCGTGGCCAAAGTGCCCGAGTCCAAGATCTACGGCGTGATCACCTTTTACAGTCAGTTCCGATTGCAGCCGATGGGCAAACACGCGATCCGGCTGTGTACAGGGACTGCCTGCCACGTGGCCAACGCCGGCATGTTGCTGGATACGATCGAAGACGAACTGGGTATCGAGGTCAACGGCACGACCGAAGACGGGTCCTTTACGCTATTTTCGGTGGCATGTATCGGGTGCTGTTCGTTGGCGCCGGTGATGATGATCGACGATGACACCCACGGAAGTCTGACGCCGGTGACAACGCGTCGGACCGTGCGCAAGGTGAGGAGAAAAACTCTGGCCGGTGAGAAGAAGGCCGCCGCCGAAAAGGCCGAGGGGGACTCAGCGGCGTCTCCGGCGAAGGAGTGAGCTCATGAGTACGATTCTCGTTGGGATGAGCACGTGTGGAATGTCGGCGGGCGCGAAAGATACCTTCAAGACCCTTGAGGGTCTGGTTGACGGTTCCGGCAACGAATTAACCTTCACCGGGTGCATCGGAATGTGTTTCAAGGAGCCTCTAGTCGAAATTCGCGAGGGTGAACGCAGAACGATATACGGCCACGTTGATAAGAAGAAAGCCAAGGAAATCTATGAGAGCCACGTTGTGGGCGGTGAGGAATTGCCCGACTACATCGTCTACCAGGAGGAGGCCGGCAAGGCCTGCGGCGGTTCGGAACAGCCGTTTCTCGAGCGCCAGGAACGCATCGTCCTGCGCAACTGCGGTCTGATCAATCCCGAGAGCCTTGAGGAGTACGAGGATCGCGGGGGCTATCAGGCGACCCGCAAGGCCTTGGAGGAGATGAATCCTGAAGACATCGTTTCCGAACTCAAGGAGTCCGGACTTCGTGGCCGTGGTGGCGCCGGTTTTCCGACCGGCCTCAAGTGGTCCTTTTGCGCCGGCTACGAAAGCGATGTCAAGTATGTCGTCTGCAACGCCGACGAGGGTGACCCCGGGGCCTTCATGGACCGCTCATTCCTCGAGGGGGATCCGCACGCGGTGCTT
>CBDTUG010000223.1:0-4313 GCA_965363555.1 uncultured Thermoanaerobaculia bacterium | reverse complement strand
TGAGCAGGAGGCTTCCGGGCCCGCTACCGCACAGGTTGTTCAGGATGCCGGTGAGCCCGCGGCGCCTCTTGCCCAGGGTCATCGACGCCCCTTGGCGACACCCAAAACAAGGGCTTTCGCCCGAAAAATGGGCGTTGATCTGTCGAAAGTGGCCGGAACCGGCGCTGGGGGACGAATCACGGACGAGGATGTTGAGCGTGCCTCGCGTGGTGAGGTGTCGTCTGCGACGACTGCCGTTGTCACGGCTCCGGTAGAGGTTCCCGCCAATGTGACGGTCACAGCGGACGGTCCTGTGGAGCGGGTTGCCCTGACCCATTTGCGCAAGGTTATCGCCGGCGCAATGCGATCGTCGAAGCAGATCTCGGCTCACGTGACCCACGTTGAAGAGGCCGACGCGACCGCTCTGATGGCTGCCTACAGGGATCTCAAGCCTCAGATTGAGGCTGAGCACGGCATCAAGTTTTCGGTCTTGCCGTTCTTTATCAAGGCCTTGGTGGAATGCCTGAAGGACTTTCCGATCTTCAATGCCTCGGTCGATGAAGATGCCGGCGAACTCGTGCTGAAGAAATATTTCAACATTGGCATCGCGGTCGATACGCCCCAGGGTCTGATCGTCCCGGTGATCAAGGATGCCGACTCGAAGGACATGATCCAGTTGGCCCGCCAGGTCGCCGACGTTGCCGGCCGGGCCCGCGAACGACGCCTGGGCCTTGACGAATTGCGTGGCGGCAGCTGCACCATCACCAACATCGGTCCGTTGGGCGGCGTATTCGCGACCCCGATCATCAATCAGCCGGAACTGGCGATTCTCGGCCTTCACAAAATCGAGCAGAGGCCGGTGGTTCGGGACGGTGAGATCGTAATCCGCGACATGATGTATCTCTCAATCTCATTCGACCACCGATGGATCGACGGGGCAGAAGGCGCTCGCTTCATGACGGCTTTTTCCCGGTTGATTTCTAACCCCAATCTTCTGTTGGCGAGGCTGTAAATGGTTGTTGGTTCGGTCGTTAAAGGGTGTCAAGTCGTTGTCATCGGCGGTGGTCCTGGCGGTTATGTTGCAGCCATTCGCCTGGCACAATTGGGCAAGGACGTCATCGTCGTTGAAAAGAGGGCGCGAATGGGTGGAGTCTGCCTCAACGAGGGCTGTATTCCTTCAAAAGCGTTAATCCATGCGGCGGACATTGCCTTCGAGGCCGGGAACGCCCAGGCGATGGGGGTGACGGTCGAAAACGTCTCGGTTGACCTCGAGAAAATGGTGCAATGGAAAGATGGGATCGTTGATCGTTTGACCGGAGGTGTCTCGTTCTTGTTCCAGAAGAACGGGGTTGAGGTCGTTGCTGGTGAGGCTCGATTCATGGACGATCGTCGCCTGGCAGTGGCAACCGATGACGGTGTCATCGAAATCGAATTCTCGCAGGCGGTCATTGCCACAGGATCTTCGCCGATGCCCCTGAAAGGCTTCAATATCGACGGCGAGACCGTCATTGGGCCGCGGGAGGCCCTCAGCCTCCAGGAGATCCCAGAGAAACTGGTTGTCATTGGCGCCGGCTACATCGGACTCGAGCTCGGAACGGTCTTCAGAAAGTTGGGCTCCGAGGTCTCAGTTGTTGAATTTCTGCCGGAGATCTTCCCGACGATGGACCCCGAAGTCGGCAAGACGCTCAAACGCAGTCTGAAGAAGCTGGGTATCAAGGTCCACCTCAGCCATCAAGCCCAGAGCCTGGAAGCGGGTTCTCCGGCCGTTGTTATTGCAGCTCATCGCGACCAGGATCAGACTCTTCGTCTGGAAGCGGACAAGGTGTTGGTCAGCATCGGGCGGGTGCCCAACGCTTCCGGTCTGGGCCTTGAAGCGATCGGTGTCGGCCTGGACGCTCAGGGCTTTGTTTGTGTCAACGAGAGGATGCAGACCAACGTCCCGGGCATCTACGCCATCGGAGACGTCGTCGGGGGCGCTTTGCTGGCTCACAAGGCCTATCAGGAAGCCAAGGTGGCGGCCGAGGTCATCTGCGGACATCCCGCGGCTTTTGACAGCGTTGTGCCGGCCGTTGTCTACACCGATCCGGAGATTGCGACCGTTGGGATGAGCGAAGCCGAAGCCAAGGAGGCGGGGCACGAAGTTGTCACAGGGAACTTCGCTTTCAAGGCCTCAGGCCGGGCGATGTCGCTCGATGCGACCGACGGTTTCATCAAGGCCATTGCGGATAGCGAGACCGGAATCCTGCTGGGGCTTGTCGCGGTCGGGAAAGGTGTGTCCGAGCTCATCGGTGAGGCAACCCTGGCTCTGGAAATGGGCGCCTTCCTGGATGATGTCGGTCTGACCATCCACCCACACCCGACGATGTCGGAGGCGGTCCAGGAAGCGGTTGAAGCCGCCCTGGGCAAGGCTGTGCATCAGGTTAACAAGTAGCTATCAGCTCTCAGCTGTCAGCTCTAAGAAAACACACTCGGAACATAGCCACAAAAAGGCACGAAGAGGCACGAAAACGAAGACGAATGTAGGGTGGGCCTTGGCCCACCAACGCAGGCGCCCTGTCCACCGTTTCTGATTTTGAGCCCCGGCCTTCGGGTTTGGCCGAGGTTCGATGGCTGGGGAGCTCCTCGGGGATTGCCCCTCCATGCATTGTTCGCACCTATCCGTATGGCTGGAGGTTACCTTGGGAACAATGCAAAGGACGGCACGTCCCGTTTTGGGGTTTCGGGCGCTCTCTGGGTTGTGCGCCAGCCTGGGCTTGAGCCCGGCGAGTTGAGCGGAGTTGTCAGCGGACAGCTACTGAATATATCCCAGGCTGCGCAACTGATCGAGGGTCTCGTCGTCGAGGTCTTCGGTCTTGCGTTCGGGATCCAGGGATACCGCTGAGACCATCTTCGACCATGCCCCGAGGTGTTCGCTGAGAACGGTCGCTCGCTCAGGAAGGTCCTGGGAAAGATCGGTCAGTGCCATCGGATCGGCATTGAGGTCAAAGAGTGAAGTCTGCTCAGGCGTCGTGACCAGCTGCATGCCGCTCATGACGACCGAGGTCATTCCGCCGCCCATGTCTGATTCCGAGAAGGCGATATAGGGCGGGTTGGAGGTGCCGCCGATGATCGGCATCAGGCTTGATCCCTGCAAACCGTCTGGGAAGATTGCACCGGCAACTTCGATCACGGTCGGCATCAGGTCGAGGACCTCGACCACGGTGTCGATTGTCTTGGCAGGGGCGCCGGGTATTCTGACCATCAGCGGAACCCGGGTGACCGCGGGATAGAGGGAGTTGCTGATCAGGTCACCGTGTTCCGAGAGGGCGAAACCCGAGGTGCCGACGAGGACCAGCGTGGAGGCGTCCAGACGATCGGAGGCGCGCAGTGTTTCGATAAATTGCCCGATTGCCGCGTCGATCCGGGTGATGTGGGCGGCATAAGCGGTTTGAGCAAAGGCCAGGTCCTCGTCGTTCAGGGTGTCAGGAGTCTCAGACGTGAGGGCCAGCTGCAAACGCTGGGCGAAACCTTCCGGGGGTTTTACTGAGTCGGCGTCCGAGGATTCCAGCCGACCTGCAGACCAACCTGCCACCACGAGGAATACGTCGTCCCCGGCGTGTTCGTCAAGCCAGCTCAGACCTGCCTGGCCTGGCTTCGGGCCGACGGTGTACTGACCGAAGCCCTGGTCCAATCCGAAAGAACCACCACCCTTGGCGCCCTGGATGAAGGCTGCAGTTTTCAATCCCGCTGTTGACAGGCTCTCCGCAAGCGTATTGGCCTCTAGGGCCAGGTGGTCGCCGGCCTCCACAAGACCGTGGGTTGTCGGGTAAAGGCCGGTCAGCAGACTTGCCAATGAAGCCTGCATAACGGGCGCCTGTGCCCACGCCTGCTCGAAACGAACGGACTCGCCGGCCAGGGCGTTCAAAGCCGGTGTCGTTGCGGCGCCGCCATAACAGCCCAGGGCATCTGCCCGAAGACCGTCGATAGCCAGAATTATGACCGAACGTGCTGAGGATTTTTGTACGGTGGCCCTGTTGTCACCATTTCCGCCACAACTGCCCGAAAGCAGAATTGCAAGAGTGAGCATTGAAATTGTGATCAGGGTGGCAACAGTCGTTTTCCGGGTCATGATTCCTCCTCGAGGGCCGTCGGTAACAAAGGCCGGCGGGAGTTTAGCAGGTTCCCATCCGGAAACCCTGGATGGACGCTGCAACGCTCAGAAGCTGGCACGCTGAGAGTGCGTGTGACCTCGGTTGCGCAATGGACCTTGACCGAGAGGCGCGCTCAGCCATCGTAGAGGTCCGGCCGGGCCTCTAGTGTACTGCGTCTAAAGTCTCTACCACCTCTTGGCGGCC
>CBDTUG010000222.1:0-4325 GCA_965363555.1 uncultured Thermoanaerobaculia bacterium | reverse complement strand
GGGTTTCCTTGTGCGACGTACAGGAAGTACGACTCCGCGGAAGCCCGAGCCGTCATCGCCCTCGGTCCCCATCGCGAAATATACATCGCTTTTCAGGTAGATCAATTTGCCGTCCGGATCGTAGAAACCGTACGATTCGCCGTCCTCGTCCGAATTCTTGTTGTCGGAGACGCGGGCCTGGTAGGCCTGCTCGCCCAGAACATGACGTATGACGGGGGCCTTGAAGCCCAGGCCTTCCAACCAACGACTGGTCGCCGCCAGGTCATCGGCGTAGAATTCGTCGGCAGGAGCGCAGTCGGGCGGATCCAGGCATTTCACCGTCCAGCGCGTGGTGGGCCACCCGGCCGCCATCAGAGCTGTGGAGAGGCCAAGGAACAGCACTGTGGCGGCCCCGAGAATCACCAGCAGGCCGGGGCGGCGAGCTGCGACCCGATCGTCGGAAGGTTTCGGGACAAACGACATGAGTCTACTTGCCGCCGAAGAGACCTTTAAGAGCTCCGAGAGGGCTCTCCGATTCGCTGTCTTCTCCCTCGGTTTCCGCGGTGTGCCCGCCGGCCTGATCCATCAGGGAAATCTCCTCGTAGTCGGCCGGCAACTCGAAGATTGCCGCCGGCACTGTCTCTTCCCTCAGCAGAGTCACGGTCATCTCAGTCTGGTCCACCTTCTCCTTGCCCTTTTTGTCGGTTGTGGTGGTGGTTGAGATGGATTTCAAGGGAAAGCCGTCCAGCGGGATCATGGCGGAGCGGAGAACGGTGTCCAATTCGGAGTCTCCGGTTTCGGGTGGGCCCTTTCGCAGCCAGAGGTTGAGCGCGGCGTCTTTAAGGTCGGGGGCGACCCAGGTTTCGGTCTGGGTGTCCATCTTGCTGACGGTTTTCCGGCCGATCATTTTCATGCTGGTCGTCAGGGTGAATCCATGGCGGAGGCTGACCTTTTGCGTGGTATGGCTCAAAATCGGCTCACCTGGCTCGTCACCAAGAATTTCGCCGTACCCGTCCGAAAAGGTGATGGAGATCATGCCGCCGGTGGCTTCTGTCAGGGAACCGAGCACGCTGAGTGCCTTGGCGATAGAAAAGGGCGTGTAGGTCTTGTCTTTGGGGTTGACTAGATAGACCGTCGCGCCGCCGTCCTGGGTCAGCAGGTAGTTTCCGTTGGCCATGGGGTTGTCCTTGTCCTTCTGGTCGAACAACACTTTGCCGAGGTCCCCCTCGACCCACATTTTGACTTGCTGCACATGGGGGCGTCGGCGACTGAGAATGCCGGTTCGCGTTTCGGTTTCGCAGTAGAGCCCAGCCATTGCCTGGCCGGCCAGCAGGAGCGATCCCATCAGGGCCAGCGCTTTGGATCCAAGAGTTGTGTATCGCATTTTCGTTGCCTCCTCTTTTGTTTCCGGCCCGTAAGGGCGGGCCGTCATCAGGTTGTACGCCGGCTGGGGGAAAAATAGGACATTTCCCAAAAGGACTGATCAGTGTCCTCCCAGCCTCAAGTGTATTTATCAGTGGGCGTTGCAATTGATTCAGTGAATTTGATTTGATCGTCGGTCCACAGGGCAACTTCGATCTCGTAACCTGTTGGGTCGTTGACATACCACGCCTGGGAGTGGGGCCAGCGGATGACGCCGTCGTAGAGGATCGGCAGCCGTTCACGCTCGACGACCTCAAGCCATTCGCTTTCGCTTGTGATCCGCAGGCCGAAGTGGGCCATGCCGTGGAGCCTCTGGCTTGCTAGCTGAAAACGATCGAGGTGTTGCCGCTCGGGGTGTTCGAAGATGCACAGCAGAGCCTCCCCAGAACGAATGACGCCCCATCGCACTCCGTCCTGGAGGGCCTCTTCGACCAGTTTAAAGTCGAAGATGCGGTTGTACCAAGCGACGGTATTGTCGAAGTTGGCAACCGATAGGTTGATATGGTCAAGGTGTTTGATTTTCATAGTGTCCCTACGGCAACCTGTAACAGCTTCGGGTGGTGTTTTGTTCCCGCGGCTGGCGAGATTTGCGGGTTACTCTTTAACTGACAGAGAGTGTTTGACGATCAATGTTCGGGTCTCGCCGCGGAAGGCAACGGTGGCGATCCACCGGCCCGGGACCTCGTGCCTCAATAGGGTCCAACGTTCGGCCTCCGTGGTATCGCCGCCGAGATTCAGCAATCGTGGAGGGGCATCGGGGTCGGGATCGACCTCAACCTCCCGAACCGGGACTGTCAGGCCGCTGCCGGTGGCCTTGAGCACGGCTTCCTTGGCGGTCCAACAGTGAAAGAAAATGCGGTTTCGGTCCGCTTCCGGCGCTTGTTCCACGGCTCGGGCTTCTGCTTGAGTGAAAAACCGCCGAGCGAGCCGTTCGGTTGGAGTGTGCCGGTCCAATTCTTCCACGTCGACTCCGAGATCGATGCCTTCGGTCAGCGCGATGACGATCGAATCTCCAGAGTGGGATAGGTTGAATCGCAGAGAGGAGGGCGGGTCGAGGCGGGGTTTGCCGTGGGGACCGAGCAAGAAAACAAACGCTGCCGGGTCGAGACTCAACCATGTTCCCAACGCTCGTCTGAGCGCCGCCCGGGCCGTGACGAACACCCGACGGGGATGCTCAACGGTGAAGCGGGCGGCGCGGGTGATTTCGCCAGGGCTCAGAAGATCCAGGTTCGAGCCGGCCTCGCCAGGGAGAGGGACGACCAAAAGGGTGACGGTCGAGCTCACAAAGAGTTCTCGGCCAAGGCGGTCAAGGTCCGGCTGACCTCCTCCGGGACCCGTTTCGGCCGTCCAGTTTCGTGGCGAATGCAGACCTGGAGCGTTCGGGCGATGACCGCTGTGTGGCCCTCGACCTCGATCAGGTATTCGAAGGTGAATGAGGATCTGCCGACATCGGCAGGTCTCAGGCCTACCAGGACTTCTTCGTAGAGCTTGATCGGTCTCTTGTAGTCAACCTCGAGCCTGGCGATAACGAAGGGGATATCCATTGGATCGCAGCCCTTAAAATGCTCTCGCCACATCTCGGCTCGGGCAATCTCCAGGTATGAGACGATCGCAGCGTTGTTGACGTGGCGGAATGCATCGATATCCCGCCACCTGACCGGCACCTGGATGACGAATGGGTAGGCAGTCAACTCAGTCACAGACCCTCCCGTGCAAAGTACAGTGGTGGGCCAAGGCCCACCAAGAGCTGAGAGCTGATGTCTATATCTCCAACCACCGGAACCAGATCGGGTGGCTTTTTTTGTACCACCGCAGGATTTCCTGAATCAGTGCCTTCTTGTCCGGGGCCATGACAGCGTCGTCGATGGCCTCGAAGTTGACCCGGAGGCAGTCGTTTTCGAGGTACTCGATGGCCTCCGAAACCAAGGTCTGGAGTTCGTTGCGGATACGACCGGAATCGGAGACTTTGACTGCCCGCGTTCGGTAGTCCTGGCCGGCGTAGAAACGGTCGAGCAATGGTGAGAAGACCATCTGCATCTCGTCCATCGGGTCGGCCAGGCGCAGGGTCAAGGTGACGTCCAACTGTCCCAGCCGTGTAGCGGCCCTGGTCGTCACCCGGTAGACGCCTTGGCCAACCTCTTCTACGCCGTCGATGCCGGTGTAGGGGTCGGCCAGCATCCCGGAAGCCAGGCTGAGGATGCGCCACATCTTGGTCGGGAAGAAGTCGTCGGCGGTCGCGACCCGCATGCCGACCGGCATGCAGGCGTCGGCGGCGTCTCGGATGTTGGCCCTGTAGAGCTCGACTGTTGCTTCGTCGAGGTCTTTCTCGAAGAGAGCGCCCAGCCTGGCGGCGAAATCCGCGGCTTCCGGGTCGAGGCGCATCAGGAACTGCTCTTTGTCGAAGGGGATCGTGAAGTGAGAGGAGAACATACACATCGAGGTCTGGGTATCGACGATCTGATCCAGGCTTGCCCCCTGCATCGCTTCGGCCGAAGCCGCATAGCCGTCGCACAGGAAGACGTGGGCCTGACCGTCATCACCCTCGTACGGGCCGACGCAATAGACTGGGGCGTAGGTGCCGCTTTCGGTAAAGGCCCCGATGCCGGTTCCCGGCACGGGCCAACCGTCCTCGACAAGGTGGGCGCCGAGGTCACGCCACTGTTGCCACAGTGGTCCGATTCGTTTTTCCCGTGACGGTCCGCCAAGAGTCCAGACATGGACATTCGCGGGTACCAGGCCGGGGTAGGTGGCCAGCAGGGATTGCATCACCAGATTGCGGGGCGTCAGGAAGTCGATCAGGACCGACCGGTCGGCGGCGGCCTCGACGACCTCACGGGGCAGAATGAGGTTGCCCATGTAGCCCTCGAAGGGACGGGCGACCTTGAGTGGTTGGTCAAAGAGGTGGAAGACCGCCAATGGCCACC
>CBDTUG010000221.1:0-4327 GCA_965363555.1 uncultured Thermoanaerobaculia bacterium | reverse complement strand
CTTGCAGCCGGACACTGGTGAGAAGTGCGGGTTAGGTGTACCGGGGAAGAGCGGGCACGGGGGCCCGCCCCAGCAACCCTCCACGATAACTGTAGGGGCGCCCCTGTGTCCGCCCGTCTCTGCTGGGTTTGTTGTGTGATAACCTTCGGCTGTTATGAGACGATCGAAGGTGCCATTCCGTATTTCGGCGGGAGTCTGGGTGACCTTCCTGGCTCTGGGGTGGGCCCTGACCGGTGGATCGTCCAATCACTCATGTCACGATCAGTCGACCAACGAGAGCTGTTCGGCCATTGTCGTGGAAATGGGGCTTCACCAGGCAATTGACCACGGGGGGGACAAGGCTGCGTGCCCTGCTTGTACGATACTGCGGCAGTTGTTCAGCTCATCGGCGCCATCCGGGGTGACGACCTCGCCCGTCCTCTCGGACGGATCGCTGGTAGTGACGCCGACATCGATCTGTCGGCAGGAAATGGACGCCGATGCCACCGAAAGGGGACCTCCCGCGATCTGAATCTCTGACCCAGGTTCGGATGAGTCGAGGAGGTTGTCAAAATGAAGAGAAGTATTGTCAGAATGGTCGGTGTGCTGTGTGTCGTACACAGTTCTCTGATTGCGGGTGTCGTCGGTCAGACTGTGAACCCAAAAACAGATGCCAAAGATACCGTTGAAGGTATCGTCGTCGAGGCCGAAAGTGGTGCGCCGCTCCCCGGCGCCCAGGTTCTTCTGGTCGAGTTGGGCCGCGTGGTATTGACAGACTCGCAAGGGCACTTTGAATTCAGCGGTATAGCAGTAGCAGACCAGACACTTGGCGTTCATCTCAGCGGCTACTCGAGTTATCACCAGAAGCTGGGAAAACGCCAAGGGTTGACGATCGAATTGCAGGTGGCCCATTTTGAGGACGAGATCACAGTTACCGGGTCACCGTTTGCGGTCAACCCTCTGGAGGTTTCCCAGCAGGTCGACGTCGTCAGCGGTGACGGGGCAAAACGAGAGGGAACCGCATCTCTGGGTGAAGCCCTACAAGGGGTTGCCGGAGTGGAAAATATCTCGACAGGCGCCGCCCTGGGAACGCCCGTCGTTCGTGGGTTGTCGGAAAACCGGGTTCGGATCCTCAACGATGGTATCGGCCTCAACCATCAACAGTTCAGTTGGCGCCATTCACCCAATGTCGAAGCCGGCCTCGCCCGAAATATTGAAGTCGTTCGTGGCCCCGCGAGCGTGCTCTACGGGCCGGACGCCATGGGCGGGGTCATCAACGTCATTCAGGCGCCTTTGCTGGTGACCCAACCTGGTGAGAGCATCTTGAGGGGTGAGCTTGCGGCAGGGTGGGGTAGCAACGCGGATGAGTTCACCGGACGGGCCCAAGCCGAAGGTTCTTTCGGGAGTCTGGGCTGGAACCTTGGGTTGGTTCGGCGAGTTTCAGGCGATTTCGAAACCCCTGACGGTCCTCTGGAGAATACGGATTTCGAACAGACCAACGGAAATGCGACCGTTGGTTTTTCGGGCACTTGGGGGACGGGTAGAGTCAGATGGAATCACTGGGAACTGGACACGGGGTTCTATCGTCCGACGGACTTCAGGCTGACGCTGGATGACGATCTTTTTTCGGCTGATGCCTACCTGCCGACGTCAATCGGTGATATCGAAATTCTCCTCGGCCGGCAAACCAACATTCGCAAAGCTTTCCCGGTGCAACTCGGTGGAACACCTGCTGTCGATTTACGGCTGGTGACCGAGACGCTGAGAGTGGGTCTTCATCACCGTCCGGTCGGAGTGTTTCGAGGTCGTCTTGCCGTCGAGTCGTTGGTTATGGAGAATACGCCCCGGGCTCTGGGAAAACTGGTGCCGGCGTATACAAGCGACGGTCTTGCCTTGATGTTGTTCGAGGAAGGCCGGTTCTTCCCGTCTGAAGATCAGGCTTCCGATCACCTGATTCTCGCTTTCGGCGCCCGTTGGGACGGTTCGAAACTGAGAGTGCCGGCCGAGGCGGTCGATGATTTTCCGGATGGGTTCAAACAAGACTACTCAGCCGTCACCGGATCGCTCGGTGCAGTGTGGCGCGTGACCGAAGTCGTGTCGCTCGCGGCCAACATCGGAAGGGGTTGGCGGCCACCAAACGCGTTCGAGTTGTTTGCCGACGGTATTCATAACGGGGTGGCAGCGGTCCAGGTCGGCAACCCGGATCTGATCGAGGAGTCCAATTTCAATCGGGAGATCTCCTTCCGCCTGGCGAACAAAGCTCTTCGTGGGTCGATGACTGCCTATCGGACCGATTTTGACGACTTCATCTACATCGGCGACACCGGCGAGTCATTGGGAGATCTGCCGATCTTTGAGTACAGACAGGCCGATGCCGTCATCGAGGGTTTCGAGGTTACGCTTGATGGGTTATTGGGTTCGGGGTTTCGTTTGGGGGGCACCTACGCCTGGATCGAGACAGAAAACCTGGAGACCGGTACCCGACTTCCTCAACAGCCGGCAAATCGGTGGACGGTTCGTGCTTGTGCGGAAACGTCGGCTCTGGGGCCTCTGGAAGTGCCCTTCGTCGGACTTGAGGCGCGGTTTGTCGATGCGCAGGATGTGTCCGGTCCCGACGAGCCTTTCGGTATTGCTACGGACAGCAACACCGTCGTCGATCTACGGGCGGGATTCGAAGTACTCGCCGGCAGTGTGACCTGGGGGTTGGATCTGACTGTGCGGAATCTCTTGAACGAGGCTTATACCGACTTTCTCTACAGCTATAAGGCGGTGGCACAGAATCCCAGCCGGGATGTGAGGTTGGTTGGGCGGGTGGAGTTTTAAAGGAATGGTTTGAAATCACAGCCATCCCATAGGGCTGTAAAGCCCGTGGTAAGTGATTGAATTTAAAGACGGGATTCTGTGATTTCTTGAAATCGAGATTCTGACTTTTTGAGGTCCTTTCCTTCAACTGGCGGCTTGCTGTCCCATAGAATTAGGCCTATCTCGGCTCTAATCCCGGCAGATAGGCTTGATCGGGCGCAGCGACCATACGTGGAAGGCCAGTTGCTGTCCCATGGAATTCAAGCAGGTGACCGACACGAAGCAACTCCCAAGCGTGGGAGCGCAGTAGGGCCATGAGCCGGCTGAAGCTGTGAGGCCACTGCGACAGGAAGGCCTGAAAGCGGGCAAGCAACCAGACCAGCAAAGCCGCCCACACCTGCCACTGAATGGCGTTCTTGCTGTAGCCAATGAACCCAGAAAGCTGGAGGGTTTGTTTGAGTTGTTTGAAAAAGACTTCGATCCCCCAGCGGGCGAGATAAAGCTCAGTGATGGACCTTGCCGCCCATTTGAAGTTATTGGAGATGAAAACCATTTCGATCTGGTTGCCGTCGATTTCAACCATGGCGACCACGCGCCGCAGTTCGCCTGGATAGGCTTCGCTGCTTTTCTTTCCCCTGAGCTGGATGGTGTCGTCGCGCAGGATACCCTTCGATTTGTCGGCCTTTCCTCGGCGAACCACCTTGAAATCCATGTTGCCTTTGGCTCGCGTCACCCACCACACCCCCCGGGCGTCGAGATCGCGCAAGTGCTCAAAGTCGATGTAGGCTTTGTCGAAAAGCGCGATTTCGCCGTCTTTGAGGTCTGCGCAAAGTTCGCGCGCGCGGGTGTTGTCGTGATGCGCAGCCTCTTCGATAATGGCAAATCGCGGGAGGAAACTTTGCAGATCGAGCCGTAGATGGAGTTTTGCGGCGGCCTTTCGCCGCCGGTGTTTCGCCCAGTCGATGCAGTTGGCGACCAGCGCAATGGTCGAAGAGTCAATGGCATGAATGGCGCGCTTGAATCTTCTCGGAACGCCTGTATACCGCCCCTTCGGCCCAAACCTCGGCGCACTGTTTTCCAAATGGTGCAACGTCTCCCAAAAGAGCCGTTCCATCAACTGAGGATTGCGCTTCGTGTTCGCGTGGCTGAGCGTATTGCGCACGGGAGGAACCGCACCCCGTAGCAGCGAAAGGCGGGACATCCGCAACGCCGTTGCGTCGCATACATCGGCAAGTGAAATGCTGTGGCACAACTGAGCGTAAAGCAGCGCGACGACGTGACTCCAGGCCGAAAACGACCGCGCACGCTTCTCGTCTCCGAGTTCCCGAACAATTCGGGAGGTCGCGTGCGATGGTATGAACTTGCAAAGTTGGGCAAGAACACAGATCCTGTCCCTGGCTGGTTTGTTCTTTGTTTTTTTCATACGCCGATTCTACGTGGAATCGGCGGCCAGCCATTTCAACCTTCAAAAATTCCTATGGGATGGCTGTGAAAAAATTGCTCGTTTCCGCCTCGGGAACCGCGCTGTCCCCGTCCGGGGTTTCCG
>CBDTUG010000220.1:0-4339 GCA_965363555.1 uncultured Thermoanaerobaculia bacterium | reverse complement strand
TTCCGCCTCGGGAACCGCGCTGTCCCCTTCCGGGGTTTCCGGATGGGAACTAGCCAGGCTATTCCGCACTCAGGCGTTTACGTTCCTTTTTGAATCGGGCCGGGTTTGCTTTGAAGATCTCGAGCCTTTGGTCTCCCACCTGTTTGGCCGTGTTCACAGCGACGGTGTAGTTGACGAGGGCTTCATCCAGCACTCCTGCTGTCTCGAGGGCTTCGGCCACCCTTCGAACCCTGGCTGCTGGTTATTGCGAGGCCTTTGCTCCGAAGCCACTCGACGAGCCGATCCTGATCCAGGAAAAGCACGAGTGACCCGATCATGAAGAAAGGGAAAATATTGATGTCGTCGAATTACCAGGCGTTCGCTGCGTTGAAGCCGAGAGCGAGCAGCAGTCCCACGAACCTGGTCCGCCGGCACCAAAGAAGGAAACCGACCAGAAGATCGAAAAGCAGACCGCCCAACATGATGAGCCTCTGAAACCAGACCTCACCAAGGAACCCGAATCCAGACTGCTGGACCTTGAAGGCCAGAAAGAAATAGACCAGAGCCCATCGGACCCGATACCCGATTGTGATCAGTACAGCACTGATCAAAAGACCGGCGAGAAGCCAGTCGAGCACCGGCCCGCCGATGGGTTCAATCGGCAGGAAATCGTAGTTGAAAAGGGTGGCCGGCCCGCGAACGAAATTCCCGAGGAAGTCGATCCGGTACAGAAAGACGACCTCCCAGACCATCAGTGCACCAAAGACAATACGGAAGAGTCCGAGCCCCAGGGAGGGCATGGGGCGGTTTGCCCAAGTTAGAATTCTCTCGAGCATCGAGTTCGAAGGGGTTTTCGACCGTGGAGCCGGCACCTAACCGCGGTCCCTTGGCCGAGTTCCGGGGTCTGCGATTTGTTGCAATCGATGGAACGGCCCTCCTGGGGATGGAAATTTCCGTTGAGCACACCACGAACCTACGACGGCCTGGATCATTACTGGCGATGACGACGGTGTGTTTCTTTCGGGAGCCGTGGATACCCTGAATTCTGCTTCGAAATCCGTCTGATCACAGTGCCGAAATGTGAGATTCAGCATCTATCCGGTACCTGCCGAAAGAATATTTTCGACTGATCTGGCTCCGGCCGGTGGCGCAATGTATGATTGCGCCATGTCGTACTTCTCTCATTCATGGCTTCCGTTTATCTACCAATACGGACTGGGCGGAATCATCTTTATCGTCGGAATTGTTTTGACCCTCAAGGCGGGCACCTTTTCGCCAAAGACCAATCCGAAGCACAAGAAATGGCTCAGTATTCTGATCCTGGGCTATGTCTGGTACCTGGTGATGCATGGCGCCTGGATTCTGGCTGCGTTGGGCCATGGGATCTTGGCGGCGATCGGCGGCCTCATCGTGATGGTTCTTGCCGTTCTGGCGACCTGGCTGATTTTTCATCGGTCCCGGGGAGTTGCATGATGGGCGGTGTGACAACGTTCCATAGCATCGGCAGTTCAATCGACTGGATCGTGATGGTCGTCTACTTCATCGCGATCATGCTCTTCGGCAGCTACTTCGGACGCTATACCAAAACAACCTCTGATTTTTTCTTTGGGGGACGTCGATTTTCCTGGTGGCTGATCACGATGTCGATCGTTGCGACCGGCGTCGGAAGCCATAGCTTCGTCAAGTACTCGGCCAAGGGATTCGAGCACGGGATGTCTTCGTCGATTACCTACCTCAACGACTGGTTCATCTTCCCTTTTTTCATGTTCGGTTGGTTGCCGATCATCGTCTATTCCAAAGTGCGGTCGATCCCGGAATACTTCGAGAAACGTTTTAGTCCCTCTGCGCGTTTTCTGGCAACGATCTTGTTGTTGCTCTACATGATCGGCTATATCGGCATCGGTTTTCTGACCCTGGGGAAGGCTCTGATTCCCTTGCTGCCGGAAGCCTTTCATATGGGAGGATTGACGATACCGGTCACTCTGATGGGCGCCATCATCGTCGTCGCGGTTATCACCGGAATTTACATCACTTTCGGCGGTCAGACGGCCGTCATTTTCACGGATTTGGCACAGGGCGCGATCCTGCTGTTCGCCGGTCTAATGCTCTTCGGCATGGGATTGGCCTACCTGGGAGGATTCCAGCAATTCTGGGAACTCTTGCCCGTTGGTTGGCGATTGCCCTTTCCGGATTTCAACAAGCCCCCTGATTTCAATTTTGCGGGGATCTTCTGGCAGGACGGTATCGCGGGTACCATCGGTTTCCTGTTCCTGAACCAGGGCCTGATCATGCGGTTCATGGCTTGCAAGAATGTCGACGAGGGCCGCAAGGCCGCCGCGGTCAATGTGCTGCTGATCATGCCGTTGTCGGCGATCGTCGTCGGTGGGGCAGGGTGGATTGGAAAGGCGATCAGCGTGGCCCATCCCGAGGTCCTCGCCCCCAACACCTCGCTCGACCAGATCTTCGTCGTCGTGGCCAATATCGTGGCCAGTCCCGGTGTCTTCGGCTTCGTCATGGCTGCGCTGGTCGCGGCTCTGATGAGTACCGTCGACACCCTGATCAACGCCACGGCCGCCATCTTCATCAACGACGTGTATCGGCCGCTCGAGCAGTTTTTCAGACGGCGGAAATCCAATTCCCGCGAGAAGGATCGTGAGGAACTGTTCGCAGCCCGGTTGGCGTCTGCAGGCATCACAATTCTCGGTGTGGTGGCGGTCCTGGCCTTCAAGAACTTCCCTACTGTCTACGAGGCGCATGGATATTTCCACTCGACCTTGACGCCTCCCTTGGCAGTTGCCATCTTTCTCGGTGTCTTCTGGAAGAAATTTACTCCTGCCGCGGTCATCACGACCTTTCTGGGTGGGGTGGCACTGATGATCCTCGGGGCCCGCTTTCCCGGAATACTGATTGCGCCCTTCGATCATGGGATCGCAATGAACCCAGACCATCCATATTCCTACATCCGGGCGCTCTACAACACGGTGGTCTGTTCCGGCGTTGCCGTGTTGGCGGTGTGGACAACTTCGTGGCAGCGTGCGGTTGTCGCTCGGGTGAACGGGATGGCTGCCGCCAAGAAGATTCTATTTGCATTGGCGGCCGTCGGAGTACTGGCTTTCGGCGCCGTTCTAATGGCGTGGGGTTCCTTCTGGCTACAAGTTCTGGCCGCGGCGGTCGTCGTTTCCATCATCCCCATTTTCGTGACGGCCACGACGCCGTACGACGAGGAGGAGAAGACCCGGGGATTGACCGCGTGGTCGATTGATGTCGCCAAGCGGATGTTCAAGGGTGGAGAGCCCAACGAGTTCGGTGGCGAGCCGGTGACCGTCGAGTGGAAGATCATCGAGGATGATGGTCAGGACAGGGTCTACCTTTCCGCTGAGGACCTGAAAACCCTGGCTGCCAACCCGGGAGACCTGGTCTACCTCTGTGATCGTCGCTCGTGGCTGGGAGGGCTGAAGTCCATTCACTCGGTCTTCGGGGAACCGCACGATGAGCCTGGTGTTGTTTGTCTTTCCGAACGTCAAGCCGAGCATGGCCTCTTTTCCGAAGGCCGTCTTCTCGTCGCCGTCAAGGAGATGTGAGGGGAAGGCGTCTATCGTTCGGGCTCTGAGGTTGGCTTCAGAACAGGTTCAGGCCATGTCGAAGGAGGTGGCCGTCGTTTTGCTCAGTGACGGCAGGGAGACCTGCGTTCCTTCAAACCAAGTATTGGGAATAGTTTGCTATTCGTCGGTTGTTATGTCAGGCTGTATCATCGGCCGAGCGCGAACATGAGGTGTTACAGCGTGGGTCGGTTCAAATTTCGCAGGGTCCATCGATGACCCGAACGGCAGTTCACGCCAGCATTTCTCCCGTTCACAACTCAGCTGGAATGACACAGCAGCGCACCTTCGACACCTGAGGTGGGTCTGCAAAAAGAAATTGTGTCCCTTGATTTTCAATGACCTTCAACTCGATCCCAACCCGAACAAGGACAAGGTGGCGACTCTCGTCGCCAGCGGCCCGAGTACGAGTTGGGACTGGTTACCTATCAGGTCAGCCGCCGTGGCTGGCCAGCGACCCGGTGGGCAGCAGGCCCGCCCTAAAGGAAAGAAAGGGGCATATCGGTAGAGCCGACGCCCCGGAAAACGGAAAGAAGAAATGTCGAAGAAACTATTTGTTGGAAGCTTGAGCTGGAATACTGATGATAACGGCCTGCGCGATGCGTTTGCCCCTCACGGTGAAATAACCGAAGCAACGGTCATTAGCGATCGCGACACGGGCCGCTCCCGCGGTTTCGGTTTCGTGACCTTTGCTGATGACGACGCCGCCGACAAGGCTGTTGCGGCCCTCAACCAGACCGAGTTAGACGGGCGAACCATCA